>NZ_CABQXJ010000059.1:0-19471 GCF_902468165.1 uncultured Intestinibacter sp. | reverse complement strand
CTGCCAACAGGTTTTCCTAAGGTTTTACTATCAGAAATCACATCTAAAATATCATCTTGAATTTGAAATGCAAGCCCTACTTTATATCCAATTTCTTTCAAAACTTTTACATCTTGAGGACTTGCAATCAAACCACCAAGTTGAAAAGCACATGATAACAATTTGCCTGTTTTATAATGATGAATAGTATTGAGTTTATCAATAGATAATTTTTTATTTTCATTTTCAATATCTATTTTATTTAAATTTATATAATTTTTATCAGTATTAATTTCAACACCCAACTCATTTGATTTAATTATTATCTCAGTTAAAAAAGATGTCACTATGTCGTGCTTTTTTTTATTATTTAAAATGCTCGGATCTATAAAGTAATCTAAGTTTATTTGTTTTGTTTCATAGCTCCCTCCTGCATTTAGGCCAAACATTACACTATTATTTATTAAGTTAGAATTTTTCCCATCTTTTCCGAACTTTAATACAGGTCTTTTAATTATATATTTTTTATATCCTGTTCTTTCAACAAGCATATTGTGTCGTTTAAATTTTACATATGTAGATTTTTCTAATATATCTTCTGCTAAACCCATGCTTTCTCTCATATTATGGCTAGCATCCATTTTAATATATTTATTTCCTTCAACTATGCACTTATTGCCTAGGTTTTCAAATATACATATTTTCTTTAGTCGATTTGGCAAATATGGAAAAATACTTCCATCTCTACTTTTTACAAGAACAGCTTTTATTTTTTCGTTTAATCCCTCTACAATATAATTTTGGTTTTTACTCTTATAATATTCGATTATAGAAGTTTTTATATAATCATTTTTTTCACTTATGGTAAATGGTGCCTCTTCGATAAATTCATATACTATATTATTATAAAAGTCTTTTACCTTGTCACCTTTTTTTATATTACCTGATTTTATTTCTTCATCTAGTGTTTTTTGATATTCAAATTCATGACTTAAGAAAAATCCTATAATTATATCTCCTTTATGAATATTTACATCAAAGTTCATCTTTCTTCGTATAATGAGATTATCACTAAAATATATTGGCCTTTTTAAATATACAGATGAATTTGCATTCCCCCTTATTTCAAACTTATTCATCTTTAAATTTTGTATATTTTCTTTAATATCACATAAAATAAGCCTCTCTAATATCCTTTTTTCAGTACAATTTTCTAAATTAATTGTTCTATTTTCTAGCTTTTGGGGTATATTCTCATATTCTCCCCAATTTTGTATTACATCAAAGGATGCTATTATATACTCATTAAACACTATACGCTGATTTGGATTTATTTTTTTTAATTCTCGTACAATACTATAATTTTCACTATGCCTTTCACTTATATCTTTTACTGGCATAGTATATAAAAATATTTTTATATTTTCTGGCTTTAATTCATTCTTAAATTCAGTTATTACATTATATTCTCTATCTAAGCACAAAACAAACCCTACTCCTTTATCTTTATATTTAAATCCAAATATACTAAAACTCTTATTTTAATTCCCTATATATTTATTTTAGGGAAAATTTAACAAAACCATACATTGTGTAATATTTTTTTAATATAAATATCTTACTCACCTGAAAAATTTCTATTTAAAAGCTCATTTCGATTGTTATTTATATTGTTATATCTGACTTTTATACAAAGTTATCAAATTGATTTCTAGAAATCTTTTTGCTACAATATAGATGGGATAAATTTAAAATTAGACGGCTAGGATATTGACCCTAATGTAATATAATGGGGAGGTAAAGTTTATATGCAAAATATCTTTATTGCTATTTTTTTATTAATCATCGCTAGCTTTATTGTAACATTTCTTATGACATATCGAAAAAATCAAAAAAAGATGCATCATGTATGTACTGCATCAATTCTTGGAAGGATAGAGGACTTCGAAATATCACACCATCAAGGTGAAAAATTATATACTGAAGTATGTATTTACGAAATAAATAAAAAAACATACACTAAAAAATCATCTACTTCTTCCAAAAACAAAGTCCATGAAATAGGGGATGAAATCTTAATACGTTATGAACCTCAAAATCCAAACAATTCTTTTATAGCTCACGATATAAAAATGAATAAAACTACTGATATAATCTTATGGACTACATTTTTTATATGCACAATTGGAGGGATTATGATGTTCTAATATATTATCACGATATTAATTTACTGAATTTTACAAAAATATATTTTCTCAAAAATTCACTTCGTTCATATCGCCAACGACTTCGTCCGTTGCTTAAGTTAAGAGGTTGGAAATTAGAATAAAAAAATAAGGGCTTTATTCAATTAACTTAATTTTATTGAATAATCCCTTATTTTTTAATTATTTTTATTTCTTATTTTTCAATTGATATAGATGGGTTATATTCATTCATAACTACTTTTGCCTTAAATAAATCTCCATCTATTTCTATGCTCATCTTCCCACCTTGAAGGCTTACTAAATCTCTAGCTATAGCAAGTCCAAGTCCACTTCCTTCAGTATTTCTAGATTCATCTGCTCTTTTAAATCTCTCCATTATTTCATCTGGATCAAAATTAAGTTCATAGGAAGATATATTTTTCATAGTTGTAATTATTTTGCCATCTTCTTTTGTGACATCTATATATACACGTGTATTTTTAAGTGAATACTTACTTATATTGCAAAGTAAATTTTCAAATACTCTATATAATCTTCTTCCATCTGCTAAAACATAAGTATCTTCTTCTGTTAAGTTAACTCTCAGACTTAAGTTTGCTTCTTCTAATTTATCTTCTAACTCACCTATACTTTGTTGCAATAATTGTTTTAAATCTAGTCTTACTAATTCAAGTTCTATATTTCCTGTACTAGCCTTACTAGCCTCAAATAAATCTTCTATTAATATTTTTAATCTTTTTGATTTTTTATCAAGTACTTGTACATAGTCTTTTAAATATTCTGGTTGTATATTTTCTTCTTTTTTAATTAATTCAACATAATTTATTATAGAAGTTAGAGGAGTTTTTAAATCATGAGATACATTTGTTATAAGCTCACTTTTCATTCTCTCACTTTTGATTCTCTGTTCAATCGAATTTTCAAGCCCTTGACTTATATTGTTTATATCATTTGCAAGCGAAGAAAAATAAATATCATTTTTTTCTTCGATTTTATAATTTATTTCGCCTTCTTTTATCCTGTGAACGCCTTTCATTATCTCATTTAGATATCCTAGCTTGTTGACAAAATATATTAAAAACCATAATTGAATTCCAAATAATATTATTAACACAAAAAACTCTATCCATGCCCCTGACATAGTTAAAACTATAAATTCTGCTACTACACATAAAATTGCAACAGTAACTATTTTCTTTGTCAAATCAAAATCTTTATTTTGTTTAATTGCATTTCTCATTTCTTTTATACCAGATTTCATTTTTTTTAATAACCAAATTATAACTCTGACACACCAACTCGTTTTAAAGAAATCTCTTTTCCTTTCAAAGTTAGATAATTGCTTTATAATAAGGATAAAGTAAAATAAAAGTATAAATATAGGTATTATACAAAATTGATTTACAAATGCATTTGGTTCTTCTGCTATTGTAACAATTAGCGCTATATCAATAGATAAAAGTGTAACTATAACTTCTAATGGTATTTTATTATAATAATTCCAAAATTCTCGTTTTGTTTTAGGTAATTTAAAATTCATAATCATATATACTACAAAGAATATAAGAGACAATAGCCCCATTGGTATGCCCAACTCTAAGCATTTTTCATATTTATTTACAATCTGCTGATAATAAGAGTATCCATATTCAAATGGATTGCTATCTATTAATTTTTTTGAAATAGAAATATAAGCATCAATATCATCATTTACATCTATTGCTTGATTTTCAGCATAATAAAAATATCCACTTATTGGTTTATATTCTGTATTTCCTATTTTTCTATTTACTAAATTATTATTTTCAAACTTTGCTTGATAATATCCACTTGCGTTTTTCTTAAAGCTATTTAATGTTTTATAATTAGTATTGGTTACTATTTCGCCTGTAGTGTTATTTTTTATAAAATATTCAATACCTCTCATTTCTTTTAATATTTTTTTAGATTCAGACTTTAGATTTTCTGCAAGCTCTTTTTCAGTCATATTTATATTGTGTTGACTGTCATAGTAATATATGCCTTCATTGTAGTCATAATAATATGAACCCATTGCTCCAGCATTTGAACTATATTTATCTTCATTTTCTGAATCTATAACAGAATATTTTAAATTTGTTAAAATCCTATTCATAACCTTCTGATTAAAATATTTACTTTTAAAATAGTTTTTTTCTATATGCATTCCATTCTCTTGAACATCTGAAGTCATTAAATTATAGCTAAAGTCAGCATTGTAACTATATGCCAAAAATGAAATATTAATTCCTAAAAAAATTGATAAACATATTAAAAATCCTAATAAAAAAATATTTTTTAATTTTTTCATTAATTCACCTCTATATTTTTTCTATTTTATATCCAATCCCCCACACAACTTTTAAATATCTAGGCTCCTTAGGATTTATCTCGATTTTTTCTCTAATTCTTCTAATATGAACAGCCACTGTATTTTCTACATTAAAACTCTCTTCTTTCCATACTTTTTCATAAATTTCATCAATCGAGAAAACTCGTCCCTTATTTCTAAGAAGTAACTCTAATATTCTATATTCTATAGGAGTTACTTTTACATTAAGGCTATCTACTTTAACTTCCTTAGTAGAAGTATTTAATTCTAAGCCACCACTTTTCAAAATATCTTGTTGTAGTGATTCATTGCTAAAGTTTCCTAAGTTCATATATCTTCTTAAATTTGATTTTACTCTTGCGATAAGCTCTAATAAGTTAAATGGTTTTGTTATATAGTCGTCTGCTCCTATATTTAAACCTAAAATTTTATCCGTATCCTCTCCTTTTGCTGATACTAAAATTATAGGTATATTTTTGTCTTGTCTTATTTTTATAGTTGCCTTAATTCCATCTAATTTAGGCATCATTATATCCATTAAAATGAGATGTATATCTTCTCTCATCAATATATCTAATGCTTCTAATCCGTCATAAGCTTTAAATACTTTATACCCCTCATTATTTAAGTAAATTTCTATCGATTCTACTATTTCTTTATCGTCATCGACTACCAATATATTATACATAATCTAATATCCTTTCATTTTTCATGTGCTATTATATTTTATAATAACACATTCAAAACAATTATACACGCCTATCCCCCCTTATTAAGTTATCAAATTTATACTTTGATAATAATAATTAATTTTTACATACTACTTTATATAAATCTTAACTTTTTCTTACAATAAAAAAACTGAACTAGAAAGTTCAGTTTTTTTATTTATATAAATTTTTAATTATTATTTTAATAATTCAAAGTATCCTGATGGATGGAAGAAATATATATGACCACTGTTTTTATCTACTAAGTATGCCATATCACCATCACATTGTGGTAAGAAAACATATCCTTGTATACCTTTTTCTTTTATGCATGTATATGTATTTTCATCGCCCATATAATCATATCCTGCAACCCCTGGTTCATAAGCTTTTACAAGTTGTAATGCTTGTGATTGAGTTAATGTAGTTTTTTGTTCTACAACTGTTTGACTTTCTTCAGCTTTAGGTTCTTCTTTATTTACTACATTAGTTGTAGGTTGAGTTGTAGCTTGTGGTTGTTTTTGTTCTGTTGCAGTTGTATTTACTGCTACATTTTCTTTTTTAGCTACAGCATCTTGAGTTTGATTATCAGTTTTTACTTCTGTTGTATCTTGTTTTTCAGTTGCTTCAGTAGCTTGTTCTTTAACTTTGTCAGTTTCATTTTTATCAGTTTTAACATTTGTATTAGTTGCTACAACCTCTGATGTTTTTTGTTCTTCTTTATTCGAATTATTTGCGTAAGCTTCTCTTACTGGACCTACTACCATTAAACCTACACATAATACTGAGATAACACTTATAATAGCTTTTTTCATAACACTTGCCTCCTATTCAGACCCTTTTGTTTTATTGAATGAATTTTATTATTTCTTTTATTTAATTTATACTATTATAATATCATCAAAATTTTTAATTTGTGGTTACACAAATGTTACTTTAGATTACAAATTCGTAACAAATATACGTAGAAATTTGTAACAATTTTTTACTATTTTGTAACAAGGATTAAACGAATTTTTTTATCATATTTTCAATCTTTTCTATAGTTACATCTCCATTAGAAGTTTCATCTAATATTTTACCATCTTCATAAATTCTTATTACTGGCAAACTCAATACTTTTTGTTTTATAGCTATTCTTGGAGCCCTTTTAGTGTCTATATCACAGAATTTCATACTTTTATTGTATTTTTTAGATAATGCCTCTACACCTGGAAGTAATTCTTTACATGGTTGACATGTTTCGCTCCAAAATTCTACAACAACTTTTCCTTTATATTTTAAAACTTCTTCTTCAAATGTTTCTTTATTTACACTAATCATTAATATCGCCCCCAAGTTAATCTAATTTATATATTTTTCAACATTTATAGCTGCTATCGCTCCATCATTACAAGCTGTTATTACTTGTCTTAAGTCCTTTGATCTGCAATCACCTATTGCATATACACCGGCTATATTTGTCTTCATATTTTCATCAGTTTTTATGTAACCTTTCTCATCTAGATTTAACAATCCTTTAAATAAATCTGTTTGAGATTTTAATCCTACAAAAACAAACAATCCTATAATTTCGTCATCTTCATCTGCTATAAATAAACTTTCTTCATTTGTCTTTAAATTTTTTACTTTTATTCCATTTAAAACATCTCGACCCAATAATTCAATAATTTTTACATTGTTTATTATTTCTATATTATATTTTTCTCTACATTTTTCTTCTATATATCCACTACATTTAAGTTCATCATATTTACTTAAAATTGTAACTTTTTTAGCAAATTTAGATAGATATAAACTCTCTTTTACTGCACTTTCGCCCCCTCCAGCAACATATACATGTAAATCTTCAAAAAGGTGCCCATCGCAAATCGCACAGTAAGATAGTCCTCTACCTAAAAATTCATCTTCTCTATCTACATTTAAATTCTTATGTTTGCATCCAGTAGCTATAATAACTGATTTTGTTTTGTAAGTATTATTTTTGCATTTTATAGTTTTTATTTCTTTGTTTAATTCGATATCTAAAACTTTATCTTTGATAAACTCTGCACCAAACTTTTCACATTGTTTTATCATTCTTTTTGCTAATGAAGCCCCTGTTTCATCTTCTATAGAACCTGGATAATTTTCTATAACTCCAGTATTTAGAATTTGGCCTCCAAATAAATTTTTCTCTATTATTAAAGTTTTTAATTTGGATCTTGCTGAGTATATTCCTGCGCTTAATCCCCCAGGACCGGAGCCTATTATTATAACATCATAAATATTATTCATTACATCGCCTCAATACAATTATAAATCACTATCTTTTATATTTTCTAATAATGCACCAACTTTTTGTGAAATATTTTTCATAGTATTTTCTTCAAATGGTGATTCTAAATTTCCTATTTCTACAATCTCTAAAAACGACTTAGTTCCACCTATTTTACAGATATTTATATAATCATCCCAAGCCTTTTTAAAGTCTTCATTTGACTTGTTTAAAAATTGGAATGCACATACTTGAGCAAGTACATAATCAATATAGTAGAATGGATTTTTGAAAATATGCCCTTGTTTAAACCAATAACAACCTTTTTCTAAAATATCTATATCTCTATAATCTCTATGTGGTAAGTATTTTTTTTCTAAATCTCTAAATACTTGCTTTCTCTCATCTGGTGACATATCTGGATTTTCATAAATTCTGTGTTGGAATTCATCAACAATCACTCCATAAGGTATAAACTTAATTGCCGAACTCATATGATAGAATTTATATTTTAATGTATCTTCTTTAAAGAATAATTCCATCCAAGGATAAGTTATAAACTCCATACTCATTGAATGTATCTCACAGCTATCTAAAGTTGGGAAGTTTATTTCATACATTTCTATATCTCTAGACATGTATAATTGGAATGCATGACCTGCTTCATGAGTTAATACGTCTATATCTTCTGATGTATTGTTAAAGTTAGAGAATATAAATGGACTGTTATAATTAGGTATATGAGTACAATATCCACCTGCTGCTTTTGATTTTCTAGTCACTAAGTCCATAAGCTCATTTTCCGTCATGTAATTGAAAAATTCATCTGTTTCAAGCGATAATTCACTATACATTCTTTTACCATTTTCAATTATGTATTTTTCGTATTCTTCTCCACCTTTAATAGTTGCATTTCCGCTTTTAAATTCTATAGATTCGTCTGCAAACCAAAAATCATCTATACCTATTCTTTTAGCTTGTCTTTCATAAAGCTTATTACATAGTAAAACTATATAATCTTGTACTTCTTTTCTCAGCTTTTTGATCATATCTTCGTTATAGTCACTTCTATTCATTCTTATATAGCCTAACTCTGTAAACGAATTGTATCCAAGTTTTTTAGCCATTTTATCTCTTACAGCAACTAATTTATCAAATAGTGCGTCAAATTTCGCTTCATTTTCTTCAAAATAGCTGTAATACAACTTTGTAGATTCTATTCTTGTTTCTCTATCTTTATCCATCATATACTTCATAAGTGATGATAAATTATGAGTTTCACCTCTATACTCTATTTTTGCACTTGCTAAAAGCTTTGTGTACTGAGAGCATAACATATTTTCTTCTTGTAAATCTTCTATTATATCTTTTGAGAAAGATTTTATAGAATCCTCACAAATATTATAAAATTGTCTGCTAAAATCGTTTATTATTTCTTCTTTAAATTTAGAATTTACTATAGCCTTATAAAAATCACAATTTAAATCTTCATAAAAAGGCATATATTCATCCCAGTATTTTTTCTCTTGTTCATAATATTCATCACTCGTATCTATACTATATCTTATAGATGCAATAGTAGAATTTGATTGAATATCATTTCTTATTTTATTTAATTCTAATATGTACTTTTCTTGTTCCTCATAAGTATTTGAATTATTTATTTTATCTACTAATTTTGTGAAGTCTTCTTTTATATTTTCATAAGAAGAACGTTCGTATTTATATTGTGAAAATTTCATATTGTCCTCCAAAATTATGTTTTATATCTAATTTAAATTTATCACATTTATATAAAATATTAAACAACTATAATCTATCTTGTAATTTTTCTAGCTAGTGTAGCTGTCCATATTCCCACCATAGTAACTCCCAATATCATCTCTATACTCGATAAAATAATACTTGTTCCAGTGGGAATTATATCTCCATAACCTACCGTAGTAAATGTAACTAAACTAAAATAAAGTGATTCTAAAAAATCTACTAAAATTATCTTTTTTTCTAATATCGAAAACCAAGATAATCGATAGTTTATAAGCCTTCCACCTATACTTATCCCTGTAAATAAATAGATTATAGCAAATATCAAAATTATCTCAAGTGATGTAATCAGTGCGTAAGTCGGTCTTTCTCCATATCCACATACTATCCAAAATAACCTAGATTTAAATTTAGAAAATCCATCTAATGTCTTACATTCGCTACACTTATATAAATAGTGGTATTCTCCCGATATATTTAAAATTCTATTGCTCTCAAATTGGGACGCTATATTTTTATATGACTTATATACATTTTTATAATATGATTTATTTTTATCTTTAGATATGAATTTATCGAAGAAAGTATTTTCATTTAATTTTGTTATAAATTCATCGTCAAATTCCAACTTTGATATATCGCTTTTTATGATAGAAAATGATTTTAGATTACAATCCGAAAAATATATACTTTCAATCTTATTGCTATCGAATATACACTTTTTTAAATTTGATAATATAAATTGTATAGTTTTTACTGTATTTTTCTGAAATATAGATTTTCTCAAATCACTATTTTCAAATATTGTATTTTCAAAACTACATTCAAAGAAATATGTTATATTTTTATTTGTAAAATCAAAAAACCCTGTAGTTTTAAATTTTGTATTTAAAAACTCACATTCTAAAAATTCGCATCCAGAAAATGTACAATTTTCAAATTTTACATTTTTAAATATACAATTTTTAAATATGACAAATTCAAACTTAATATTAGAAAATGTTTTAAATATAGTTTGCGAAGTCATTTCAAACAATCCTATTCCAATATTATAAAATGTTTCAAACTTTAGATTTTCTATATCTTCAAAATCAACTATTTCCTTTTCAATCTGACCTTTTTGTCCGATAGAATCTTTTGTTATTATTTTTTTCTTTTTTATATCATTATTTGTTGAACTGCCTTGCATATTTTTATTATTTTTAAATACTTCTAATTGATTATAATACCTATCTTTATTTTCAGCTAAGGAAATATCTAAAATTTGTTCGATATTTGTTCTCATTTCATTAAAATTATATTCATACATTACAAACTCCTTTATCCCTTCTAATTAGTTTATATAATAATTTAATTTTTAAATCTTAAAATCCCTTTATTTCAAATCCTAAATTTTAGAGTGAAGTAATATTTTTTAACAGCTAAAAATAAAATTATACAAAACATTAATTTTAAGCATTATTTGAATTTATTATTTTAAATTAGTTATTTTATCACTTATACCTTAAGTGACTACCGTTTAAAAACGTATTTTTTTAACAAGCTTTATGCATTGTTAATGATGGAGGTCTTATTATATGAATAAAAAAATAAAAGAAATTGAAGATAAATTACCAAAAGATTGTTGTAGTTTATGTAGCCATCTAACACTAGATGGTCCTGATGAATTTTTTAAATATGAAATAAAATGCGTCCTTAAAGACTGCACACCTAACCCGCAAGACTACTGCGAGTATTTCGAAGCCGATCACAACGACTTGACTACCTCTGATTTAGACAACTTGTATTTAAATTTTTTAGAATCTTGTTTAAGAGTTAAATATGAAGATTATTTAAACAGTATCTACTGGAGATTATTCAGAGAACAAATATTGTATAAAAATCACTCTCGTTGCTCAATTTGCCACTCTAAAGAAAATGTCGAAGTATATCATTTAAACAAAAAATTTGGGCGTGAAACAGAAGATGATGTTATCTTGCTATGCTCAAATTGCTTAAAAAAGGATGAATAATTTTCCTAAATTCACGCAAACTAAAGAAAAAATTATGGAGGTATTTAACCTATGAAAAATTTAAAATGTAATGCAGAAAAATGTGTTTATAACGACAACTGTGAATGTTTTGCAGGAAAAATATGTGTAGATGGTACACAAGCTGTAACTACAGCTGATACTTATTGTGCTACTTTTAGAGAAAATGAAAATCCTTCTTTCTCTAGTGACGCTGGATGTTGCTGTCATCACGACCATGCAGTTGGAACTTCAGAAATAAAATGTGAAGCTGTAAACTGTGTATACAACCAACAAAAAGTCTGTAGCGCGCCTGCTGTGCAAATTAACGACTTAGATGCTAGCTGTAATACTTTTAAAGCTAGATAAATTTATTAGAAATTAATATATTTTAACTAAAAATAGATACTATCATAATGTGGTATTTATGATAGTATCTATTTAAAATGCTTATTTTTATTTATTATTGTTACAATCTTTAGTTATGTATTCTTTGTTTGCTTGTAGATTTTTTCTTTGCTCAATTATATTTTTAATATAATCGATATCATCTCTTATTATTCTATGTTTAATTTCTTTAGAATTAATTCTACATATCTTAAATCCAATTTGAATAGCATATCCAAGTCCAAAAGCACTTATAATAGTACCCAGTCCTACGCTACCACCTAAAATCCATCCACAAACTAGAACAGTAAGTTCTATGCACATTCTAATAGCTCCAACTGGTTTAGAAAACTTTTTATTAAGCGCTAACATAAGACCATCTCTAGGTCCGCTACCAAGCCCTGCTCCCAAATACAATACTGTTGCAATTGCAGAAATAATTATTCCAATTATCATCATCACAATCCCCATAAATAAATTAGCTGCAACTGGTACAATATTCATAGATCTTATAATATCTAAAAATACACCTATAAAAATCATATTTAAAACAGTGCCCCAGCCGACACCCTCACCTAATGCAGCATCTAAAATTACTATCACCAAACCTACCATTATTGATGCCTGCCCCATAGTGATTCCACTCTTAAAAGATAGTCCTTGATGAAGTACATCCCAAGGCGATACACCTATCTTTGCATTAAGCATTACAACAATTCCAAGACCATATAATATAAACCCTGCAAATAGTCTTATTAATAAATACAATATTCTTTTCATATAATACCCCCTTAATTTTATACAAAAAATAAAGAGAACTATAATACATTAATACTATAATTCTCTTCACATGATTTAATATTAAAATCTAAACTACACAGTTTTCTATTTGAACTAATGTATCTCCGCAATTCTTACAAATTATAAGACTTACTATATAGCTATTGTCTACTTTATTAGCTCTTAAAAGCTTATTGAAAGATTGACCTTCGTATTCTTTTTGAATATCACTTATTACAAATTTTTGATCTTTAGTGTATATATAGAAATGATACTCTAGGAATGCAAAGAATTTTTGTTTTTCTTTAACACCATCTAAACATTCAACACATGCTTCTTTATAATACTGAGTATCAAAGTCGATTTCGTCTAAATCTCCAATCATATTAAGTATATCATCTAAACTTATACCTGTTACAGGTTTTTCTTCGTCATTTAGTAAACATACATTTTTGTTTTCTTCTAATACGTATTCTTTTTCATCATAAACAAATTTTAACATATCTAGGCTCCTTAATTAATCTATCTCTGATGCAAACAAAGTCGGGTCATCTACTGCATCTTGATACTCATCCTTTGTTATATATCCTTGTTCTAGCATATCATCAAGTACCTGTATTTGTCTAGCCTTTGCTTGGTCGTGCTCCCTAAATCTGTAAGGGTTGTTTGTTATCCCAGCTAGCATTGCACATTGTGCCAAGTTTAGTTCCGATACATCTTTATTGAAGTAAACCTTTGCTCCCTTCGCAACGCCATATGCTGATTTTCCTAAGTATATATTGTTTAGATAAGTACATAAAATTTCGTCTTTTGTCATTACCTTATTCATCTGAATAGCATTATACATATCTAAAACTTTTCGTTTATATGTTTTGTCTTCACTCGTAAGTAAATTTTTCGATACTTGCATATCTATAGTACTTCCACCTTGTGTTGAAGAAGTCACCAAGTTGTTTAGTGCAGATCTTACAAGTGCCTTTATATCCACTCCATGATGCTTATAAAATCGCCTATCTTCCATAGCTACAACAGCATGTTTTAAGTCATCTGGTATTTGGTCATCACTTACGACTTGACTACTTATATAATTTTCTCTTATCAATTCCTTTGTAACCTGTGGTGCTCCCTGAACTGCATATAAAGCAAATCCAGAGAATACTATTCCTCCAATAACAGCTAAAATTAAAAATACTGAAGCTAATTTAGTAGCTATTTTTAATCTTTTCTTTCTGTTTATTTTTTTCTTTCTATAATAGATTTCTCTTTCTAACTCAAATTGTTCGCGTTCTTCGCGCTTTTTTCGAGCCTCTTGTATAGACTCTTTGTTTTTATTAGTCCTATTATTTTTTATATTAGAATTTTGTTTCTTAGCATTATTATTGCTGTTTTTCCCTGTATTTCTATTATTGTTGGTAGTTGAGCTAACTTTGCGTCTTCGTATTCTGTTTTCATTATTCTCAGCCATTTTTACCTCCTTTTAATAAATAGATTATACAATGAAATAAGAACAAATAAAAATACAAATTTGTAAGATAAGGATTTTTAATTGTTTTGTAATATTTTTTTAATCTTTTTTTAAATTTATACTTCTTACTTATGTATAATTTTTATTTATATTAGGATGGCTGATTTTAAGATATATTTATAGTCTGTTTAATATGATATTTATAAATTCCGACATCATTATTTATCAAAAGTACAATAGGCTCTTTCATATTATCAAGAGAAACACATATTTTTATTATCTTACTTTCTCCACTGTTTAATTTGCCTAAAAACCCATAAATATTTTGATTTTTATTTATAAAAGTATCTTGTAATTTATTATCTTGGTAAAATTGATATTTTATTTGAGATAACTCCAGGGGTTCGAGACTAGTATTGATTACATTAAACGTCAATATTGCAAATTTGTCATAATCATCACTTATCTCGACATTCTTTTGCTCTAATTCAATATCTTTTAATGAGATGTTTATCTGCTCAGTTGAATTTTTTAAATAATTTGTATCATTATAATCTTTTTCATCTAGTGCATAAATACTATTGTTTAAAGAAACTAATAATATTATCAATAAAAATAATCCTAGTCTTTTTATATTCATAAAATGCTCCTTTTTTAAATTAATATTTTAATTTAAATTTTATTTTGATTTGTTTATATTCTAAAAACCTTGCAAATACGACATATTAAAATGTTTTTATATTAAAATTTTATACAAAGTATATGATTTTATGCACTATTTTATTTTACCATTTTTTACCTAGAATATTTTTTTGTTTTTTTGTTGCACTTTTTGTCGATATTTGTTATTATAAATATACAGTTATTCCCCGATAACTGAAATTACTCCCCAAAATAAAAAAGTCTAAATAGACTTTGCGTATTAAGATAATTCTTATACGTTATAAAATATATTCCCTAATACCCCTTTTTATAATATATTTTAATTAAGAGAGCCCTAGAGATCGGACATTTGCTAGGGCTCTCATTTTTTATTCAATTTTTTTATATAAATGACAAAACTCCACTATCATGTTTTATTTCACTTTTTATAAACATTAACTTACAATAAAACTTATCTAATGTATCAATATCACCATTTTCTAAATTGCTTTTTATCAAAGATATGTAAATATCCTTCTTTTCTAATTTAGATTGGCTTATTATCTTGATAATAATCTCAGTTATTGTTTGGATATTTTGGTGCATATTATTTTTTAAATTTCGCTTATTAATCACATTCAAGACTTCACCTTGATGTATATTGCCTACAAACAACTTATTATTTATAAATACTGCATTTTGTAAATTTAAATTAGGTATTATAAAATCTTCTTTTAATAAATCTGATTCAAATTTTACAAATTCAATAAATAAGTCTAGTATAAAATAAATATTATTAAATCTCTCATCTTCTAAATCAAATGTATCCATAATTTTAATTACAATTACATCATTTTCAAATCCATTATCGCTATCTTTAAAATATATATCATCTAAATCTTGATTATTTAGATATTTTTTTATGACTTTATATAAATTTTTATTTTCGACTTTTAATATAAGAAGTTTTTCGTCCATATTGTTTAGTTCAAATCCTATATATCTTTGTATAATGTCGTTGTTCAAGCTAGATGCTTTTGATACAACTAAGTCATTTATCAACGATTTAAAATCCATCTCAGTTAATTTTCTATAATATGTATCGCTTATTTTTTCACTTTTTAAATTTCCAACTATAATTTTATAATTATCAACTATACTCTGTCTCAAACTATCTTGTTTGCAGTTGTATTTATTTGATGAAGCTTTTTCTAATTCTATTTTTATTCCTTTATCAAATAATTCTCTGGCCTTTTTAATTATTATCTTTTCTTCATTTATAGTAAATTTATATCCTATTGCAGCATCAGTTATAAATTTGCATAATTCTCTTAGCTCGTTTAAATTATCATTTACTTTACTTATTAAAAATATATTTATCTCTTCTTTTTTAGAATAAAAACTACTTATATATAAATATATTCCTTTTATTTTGTTGTATATTTCGTCATTTTTATAATCATAGATTTGATTTATATAAATCAAGATATGGATAGATGCTAGTACAGAGTATTTATATTTATTTATGTTGATATCTAAATCTTTATAAAAATCTTTTTCTAGTATTGTATCAACTATGCAAGTTAATATATCTTGTTTTAAAGTGGTTTTTTCTAAAGTAGAAATATACTGAAGTATATTTGTTATATTTTTATATACCTTTTCGCTTATATATTGAAGTGATTTGAAGTAATATACAAAAGCTTTATTTATTGGGTCTTCTTTTAATCTAGTTTTATTCAAATTAAAATACTCTATAAAATAATCTTCTTTATCTATCAAGCTGTATTTTGTAACAACATAATATATGTATTCTGGCGAAAATTCAAATTGCTTATGTTTTTTGTCTATATGTTTAAATAAATCTAATTCATAGGATTTTTCAGATTCACCTAATTTCTTTAATATATTTTCTATAAATTTATTATCATCAGTATATATCTCACATTCATCTATAAAATATTCAAAGCTTCTCAAATATTCTAAAAGAGAACACTCATCCAGATTTCTCTCTTCATATAAATAAGTCATATAGAGCTTTTTATATTGATCTTTATCTTTTAAAATCCTTTCGTTTTGAAGTGCAAACTCAACTATTTCCTTATTGTATATAGATTTTTCAATCATTACTTCAAATGCCTTTTTCTTAAATAAATCATCTCCAAACTTAAACTCATCTATGAATATATCTTTATTTTTTATTATATATTCCCTTATAATATCTATATTATTTATCTTGTAAACTTCGTTATACCCTAGCTTTATCAATATATTTTCATTTTTTACATCTTCAAATTTATAGATTATATTATTGTTTTTATTTTTAATTAAGATACAATTATCTTTTATCAAGTCTTTGTAGTCAGTATAACTCAACATTTCGTATTTTAATAATTCTAAGAAGTATTTTTTAAATAGTTTTATTTTTTCATAATTAAGAGTTTCATAGTAATTATATTTATAGATAGTTTTAACTATAATCATGCAGCAGTCTGTTATTATTTTTTCTTCTGTATAATAAGAAACTATATCTTCTATATATGGTTTAATTTTTTCTATAGCGTTATTTTTAATATATCTATAAATAAATGCTTCTAAGCATTTATTATATCCTTTTGTGTATTTATAAACTTCTTCCATAATTATAGCTATATCTAAATCATAAATATATTTATTATAATTGTTGAGATTAGTCATAAAATCTATACTTCTTTTAATTATATTATTATGAACTAAGTCATTATGTTTTATAATTTTGCATAGATTTTTAAATTTAGATATAAATTCTTCATCATATTTATTTATCTTTATAAAATAATTTAAATCCATCTCTAAATTATCTTTTGTGTTATCGTTACTATCATAATACATACTTATTATATTTAATATTTGTTTTGTATCGTCTGTAAGGATGTAATCCCTTTTATAACACTCTCTCATATATTGATAGATAATATTGTCTACTATTTTGTATTTATATATAAATTTTTCACATATATTAATAAATACTAAATTATTATAATAGTTATTTTCATAAGCTATTTTTACTAGCTCTATAAACATATCTTGATTTGGAAAAATCCCTAAAACATCTAACTCCACTATATTATCTACTATATTTTTAAATATTTTTTCTTTTCTAAAATCTACTTCTCTAATATTTTGATTCTTTGTAGGTTTAGTAATTTTAATTGATTTTATCATTTCATAGACACTATCTTGTTTTTTTATTGTATCGTTAAGTTCTATACTTATAGCTTTAATTATTTCTTTATTTTGATCTGAATATAAATCTAATTTTATACTATTTCTTATTTTGTCTAAAATTTTCTCATAATCACTTTTATTTTTGAAAATATATTTATTTTGGATTAATATATCAACCATCGTTTTATTGAGCTTTAGATTGTTTTTATATATATTTCTGATAAAATCATCTGTATTTTCATATAGTTTATATAGTGAAAATCTATAACTTAAATTATCATTATATAGCTCATCTCTTACTTCAAAAGGATTTTTACAAAAATAATTAGCTAAACTATTTTTAAATTCTTTATAATACTCTGGTAATGTTTCTTTGCTCAATCTTTTAAATTTAAAGTCTGTATTTACTGTGGCTTTTGTCATTGTAAAAGACTTTCTGTATAAAACATCGTCATTTAAAACCAATATTTCCTTTGGCTCTTCAGGAAGATAATAAAATGCATTTTTATCATAATACTCAAGATCACATCCTGCATAATTTTCAAACTTAAATATTATTCTATATTTTCCTGAAGTTATATCGCAAATTTCTATATGGTGTATATTTTGAATAATTGTATTTAAATACTCATCATCTAATTCTTTTATAAAGATCAATTCTTTTTCAGTAAAAGATGTCTTTTCTCTCAATGATTGTCTTAATTTATTTTTTAAATTATCTATTTGTTCTAATTTTTTTTGCTCAATATTTTGATTTTTTAATTCTACACTTTTAATGTATTCTAGATATTTTATATAATTATTGTTGTATATTGATAATAAAGCTAAGTTTTCATTATATATTGATAGATGAGATATCAAATCTATTTTCATCTTGTCGCCAATTGTATTAAATCGTCTATATTCACAATATTTTTGTATAATATAATCAAACATCTCTTTATAGTCGTTATATAAGTCTTTATTTATAAATTGTAATAAATACTCGTAAATTTCTACATTATCTTGGTTTATCTCATGCTTTAGAAATAATATATTTTCTTTTTTATAGAATTTTTCACAAAATTGTTTTATAAATATATTGTTAAATGTTATATTATTTATTCCATCTAAATACTGTATATCACTTAGTATCATCTCAAATTCATCTTTTATAGACTCATTATCTAATACTGAATAGTATGCTAACCTTGTCTTTAGGGTCTTTCTACCATCTTTTATATTCTCGTATTTATTTTCATAACTATCTATTAAGTATTTATTTTCTTTTTTTAAAATATCTAAATTATACTTTTTATATAAAACATATAGGATTCTATAATCAATATAATTTAAAGACTTATATAAATTTTCGAGTTTTTCTATCTTATTGTTATCTAGAGGCTTGTCTTTTTTTAAAAAACTTTCTATTAAAAAATAAATAACTTTTTCATCATTAAAGCTGCCTTCTTTATAAATAGATTTATCTTTTTTTAAAATATCATCTAATTTTTCTGTATTATTTTCTATAAATAAAGATAATACATAATTTCTATATATGTATTTGTCCTCTTGGAGATTATTTGCTTTGTAAAGTAATTCTGATATTTTGACTTGTGACTTTGTAGTTTTATTATTTGCTAAATCTAAGATGTATTTATCTAATAAATCAAGTGCTTCATAGTAGTAGTATGTATAGTAATTTAAGCCGACTTGTCTTTTATACTTTTCTAAC
>NZ_CABQXJ010000058.1:0-19519 GCF_902468165.1 uncultured Intestinibacter sp. | reverse complement strand
AATAATAAATAATAATATATATTAAGACGCTAAAAAGCGTCTTTAATTTTTAATAAAAAAGGATGTGATTAATATTAAATTAAGAAAAATTTTTCTTTTAATATTTATGTTCTTAATTGTTACTTATCTTGGCACTAGTCAAGAGAAAAATTTAGAAACGATAGAGATAAAAATTATTAGTTACAATATACATAGTGGTACTGATAAAAATATGGCGCCGACATTATTTGATACAATAAATTTTTTAAAAAAGAGCAATGCAGATATTATATGTCTGCAAGAAGTCAATGAGTCATCTAAAATTGGATTTCAAGTCAGCAGTTTAAAAGAAGAATTAAATATGAATCTACATTTTGGAGCAAATGTTGTTGCTAACAACACTAATTATGGATTGGCAACTTATTCAAAATATAAAATAATAGATGAAAAACATATTTACCTAAGTAGCACTAAGGAGCAGAGGGGATTTTTAGATACTACTATAAAAGTAAAAAATAAAAAAGTACATATAATAAATGTTCACCTAGGACTAAATGATATAGAAAGAAAAAAACAAATAAAAGAATTAGAAGAATATTTAAGAAAACTAAAAAATAGCTACTTTATCATTTTAGGTGACTTTAACGAAGGAAATTTATCATTAAACAATGATATGATGATAGATGCAGCAGAACAATTAAATAAATCAAACATACTAACATTTTCTATTGGATTAGATAGAATCGATTATATGTTTGTCTCAAATAATATAAAAGTGGAGTCTTATGAAGTATTAATAAAAAATATGTCAGATCATTATCCAATAGTTGCTAAAATATTGATATAATTATGTTATAATAAATAAGAAATAGTTAACTTAATGAGGAGGTAATGTATGAATTTTACATTTTGTCACAATAATTTTAACGTATTAGATTTAGAAAAAAGTCTTAAATTTTATGAAGAAGCTTTAGGTCTTAAAGAAGCAAGAAGAAAAGTTGCAGATGATGGAAGTTTTATACTTGTATATTTATCTGATGGAAAGACAAATCACACTTTAGAACTTACATGGTTGAGAGATTGGGATAGACCATATAATTTAGGTGATAATGAATTCCACCTAGCTTTAGAAGTAGATGATTTTGATAAAGCATATGAACACCATAAAGAAATGGGATGCATTTGTTTTGAAAATAAAGCAATGGGAATATACTTCATAAGTGATCCAGATAATTATTGGATAGAAATATTACCAGCAAATAGAGGATAATAAAATTTAGTAATAAATAATACGGGGGAATAAGATTATGAATAAGGTATTAGTAGCGATAGGAGTAGGGGCTGTAGCTGTATCTTTAAATGTAAATAAATCTTATGCTGATTCTAATGCAACAGTCAATGTAAGCGCATTAAATATAAGAAGTGGCCCAGGGATAAATTATTCAAAAAAAGGAGTAGTTTATAAAGGGGCCTCTTTAAATATAATTGAAACAAATGGAGAATGGTCACATGTTACCTTAGATAATGGTGAAAAAGGATGGGTTTGTTCAAAATATATAAATAGCACTTCATCATCAAATAATATAGCAAATAATGTATCTGGACAAGTTAGTGTAACTGCTAGTTATGTAAATATTAGAACAGGAGCAGGAACTAATAACACTATAAAGACAGTCGTGCCATATGGTACAAAGCTTACATTAATAAGTAAATCCAATGGGTGGTATAATGTAAAATTAGAAAACGGTACTACTGGATGGATAAGTGGAAAATACATATCTACCATAAGTAATAATCAAAACAGCAATCAAAGCAGCAATACATATAACAACTTTACTCCATGTAATGGAAAGGTTACAAGTTATGCAAATTTAAATGTAAGAAGTGGACCTGGTACAAATTATACTATAAAGACAAGACTTATTTATGGACAAGTAGTCAAATTAACTGAAAAATCCAATGGATGGTATAAAATTACATTATCAAATGGTTCAGATGGATGGGTACATAGCGACTATATAAAAATAACTACAGAAGCTGTAAGTAAGCCGAGTGGTACAACTTTAAATAATAGTAACACATCATCAAATAATAGTAATAGATCTGCTGTTGTAAACTTAGCGTACTCATTGCTTGGAAAGCCGTATGTTTGGGGAGCTAATGGTCCAAATAGTTTTGATTGCTCAGGATTTACTAGATATGTATATCTACATGCAGAAGGTAAATCTATACCAAGAGTATCTTATGAACAAGCAAAAATAGGAACAGCAGTAGCAAGAGGAAATTATCTTCCAGGAGATTTACTATACTTTGCAACAACAGGTACAGGAAGAACGAGTCATGTAGGTATTTATGTTGGAAATAACACATTTATACATGCAAGTGGCAGTGCATCTAAACCAGACAAAGTCATTGTATCTAGCTTAAGTGGATATTATGGACGAGTATTACTAGGAGCTAGAAGATTTTAAATAAATATATTCATAAAAAGCAAACCCTTTAAATATAATTGTATAAATAATATTTAAGGGGGCTTAACTAATGAGTAATAAAAAGATATACAAAGGTTTAAATAAAAGACGAAGATTTCACCCTAGAAAATATATAACAATAATACTTTGTATGGCTTTAATAATCGGATATGGTTATAAGAAAATTAAGTTGGACGAAGTATTTAAAAATATCGATATATCTAAAAACGTATCTTCTTTAGTAAATAAATTATATTTTTGGCAAGACCCAGCATCTGAAATATTCAACTTAGCATCGACAAGTACTCAAAAAATAGACAACTCATCACAAAAAAATGTAACTGATAAATCTAATGAAGAAAAATCACAAAAAAGTTCAACAGCAGATAACTCATCAACAAATACAGAAGTAGCAGTAGTAGATGGAATTGATGTTTATCTAATACAAGTGGGATCTTTTGATAACAATAAAGACTTAAATAAAATTACAGCTAAATTAAAAGAAAATAAGATTCCAAATTCAAGTATAAAAATAGACGGCGCAAATAAAGTACAAGCATATATATCATTTAATGAAGATGATGTAAGAAATAATTTAGAAAAAACAAAGAAAATAGTAGATGATGCATTCTTGACAAAATTAGAAATACCGGTATTGTCTTTGGAATATACAGAAGAATATTCTTATATAAAAGATATTGCCGATAATTTGAACTCATTATTAAAAAATTATGAAGAGGAATCAAATTATTTAAATAAAAATAAAGATAATTTAGATAGTGGAGAATATAAAAAAATACTTACAAAAAGAGAAAATATTTTAGATAAATTAGAAAATGAAGTAAATAAAATAAACTATAAAGAATTAGATAGCTTTAAGACTAATTTATTGTCTTATACTTCACAAATAAGAGATAATATTTCTAAGTATGGAGATAAAATTGATACAAAAAATGAATATAAATATGAGACTTTATTAATATCTTCAATACAAATGTATTATGAGTTTATAAACGAAATTAAAGCTGCTTAAAAGGTTGAATTTTTCAACCTTTTTTTGAATTAAAATTAAAATATATCATAAATAAAAATTTAAATAATTATATAAAATAAATATTATTTATGAGATACACTTTTTATATAATACTTAAAAAATGCTAATAATTGGGATAAATAATTAACAATTGTTAAATTTTAGCAATAAATATAGTATACTATATGTATAAAAACAATAAAAAATATAAAAAGACAGGGGGTAAATACAATGAGACTCTTAACATTTAAAGGAGGGATACATCCTCCATATAACAAAGAGTATACAAACAAAGTGGCTCTAGCAAAGGCCGAGGCTCCAAAGATTGTTTACATTCCTCTTCAACAACATATAGGTGCTCCAGCAAAACCTATAGTAGAAAAAGGTGATGAGGTTAAAAAAGGTCAAATGATAGGGCAAGCAGGTGGCTTCGTTTCGGCAAATGTTCACTCATCAGTTTCTGGTAAAGTTATAGACATAGCAATGCATGAAGTTCCAGGTGGAATGGGACAGTGTATTGTAATAGAAAATGACTTTAAAGAGGAACTTCATGAAAGCGTTAAACCACATGGAGATTTAAGTGATCTACAACCAAAAGAAATTATAAAAATTATACAAGATGCAGGTATTGTTGGTATGGGTGGTGCAACATTCCCAACACATGTAAAATTATCTCCACCACCAGATTCAAAAATAGACGTTATTATATTAAATGGTGCTGAATGTGAACCATACTTAACTGCTGACCACAGATTAATGGTTGAACATCCAGAAGATGTAGTATTTGGTATAAGAGCAGTTATGAAAGCATTAGATGTGCATAAAGGATATATCGGTATAGAAGTAAATAAACCAGATGCAATAGAAGCAGTTACTAAAGCGGCTGAAGGATATTCAGAAGTAGAAGTAGTTGGTTTAGAAATAAAATATCCACAAGGTGCAGAAAAACAACTTATATATGCATGTACAGGCGGAAGAGAAGTCCCATCAGGTGCATTACCAGCAGCTGCAGGAGCAGTAGTTACAAATGTTGGTACGGCAGCACAAATAGCCAAATCAATAAAAACAGGACTACCTTTAGTAGAAAGAATAACTACTATCACAGGAGATGCAATAAAAGAACCTAAAAACTTAATAACTAAAGTCGGGACACCAATATGTGAAATAATAGATCAATGTGGTGGATTTAAAGATGGTATAACAGTAGGTAAAGTTATATTAGGTGGGCCTATGATGGGTAACACTCAATATACTACTCAGGCTGCAAGTACAAAAGGTACTTCAGGTATATTATGTTTATCAGAAGAAAAAGCTAGATTACCTGAGCCAACAAATTGTTTAAGATGTGGTAGATGTACAGAAGTCTGTCCAGCATTTTTACAACCATTATATATAAGTGCCAACTCGCTTAAAGGTGATTTTGATAAAGCAGAAGAACATAGAGCACTTGATTGTATAGAATGTGGTTCATGTTCGTTTATATGTCCAGCTAGAAGACCTTTAGTTGAATCAATAAGAAATGCTAAACGTCAAATTCAAGCAAAACGTAGAAAAGCACAAGCACAAGCTCAAGCAAAAGCAGCAAAATAAATAACGGGGGGAAATAAACATGGAAAATAAGTTTATAGTGTCATCATCACCTCATATTAGAAGTAATGAAGATACTTCTTATATAATGAAACAAGTCATATTCGCTCTTGTACCAGCAGCACTTGCTGGATTGTGGTATTTTAGAGCAAGCGCATTATATGTTATGTTTTTCTGTATATTAGGGACAGTCGGTTCTGAATATATATGGGAAAAAATAACTAAGCAAAAAAGTACTATTGGAGATTTTTCAGCAGTAGTAACAGGATTATTATTAGCATTTAACGTTCCAGCTTCACTTCCATGGTGGATGTGTCTATTAGGAGGAGTATTTGCAATAGTAGTTGTAAAAATGATGTTTGGTGGAATAGGTAACAATTTTGTTAACCCAGCTTTAGCAGCAAGAGCATTCTTACTTGCATCATTCCCAGTTCCAATGACTAAATGGACTCAAACAGGAGTTAACTGGGTAAGTACTACATCTGCAGCAGATGCAGTGACAACAGCAACTCCACTTAGCTTCTTAAAATCAGGGGCAGCAGGTCTACAAGGATTAGCAGACAATAATATATCTATGATGGATTTACTAGTAGGTAATATAGGTGGATGCGTTGGTGAAACATGTGCAATCTTATTATTACTAGGTGGTATTTATTTAATATATAAAGGAATTATAAGTTATATTATGCCGCTATGTTATCTAGCAACAATATTTATATTAACTTTCTTATTAGGTGGATTTAATATTCAATTTGCAGTAAGTGAAATATTAGCAGGTGGTGTTATGCTAGGTGGTTTCTTTATGTTAACTGACTATACAACATCTCCAATGACTAAAAAGGGACAAATTATATATGCAGTTCTTGCTGGTATAATATGTTCAGTAATTAGATTATATGGTGGATATCCAGAAGGATGTTCATATTCAATATTATTAGCAAACGTTATGACACCGCTTATAGACAAGTACGTTAATAACAGAGTATTTGGGGAGGTGGCTAAATAATGGGCAAAGATATGTTTAAATTAGGACTAAACTTATTAATAATAAGTGCAATAGCGGCTTTATTATTAGCATTTACTAATAACGTAACAGCAGATACAATAGCAAAAAGAAATGAACAAGCAAATGCAGAAGCTAGAAAATTAGTTTTAGAATCTGCTCAAGATTTTGAAGAAGTAAAAGATGCAAAGACTGATAACTCTAAAGGAGTTAAAGTTTCAGAAATATATGAAGCAAAAGATGCATCTGGAAATACTGTAGGATATACTCTAAAAGTTTTACCATCTGGTTATGGTGGAACAATAGAATTAATGGTAGGTATCGATTCTGCTAATGGTCAAGTATCAGGTATAAATGTTGTAAGTAACTCAGAAACAGCAGGTCTTGGTGCTAAAGCAACTGACCCAGAATTTAGTGATCAATATAAAGGAAAACCACTTGAAGAACTTTCAGTTCTTAAAAATGGAACTCCTGGTGATACTGAAATAAAAGCAATATCTGGAGCTACTATAACTTCTACAGCAGTAACTAACGGTGTAGATGCAGCAATCGAAGTTTACAATAACTCTTTAAAATAATCGATAGGGGGATTTTAAGATGAATCTAGGAAAAGTTTTTAAAAATGGTATTATCGACGAGAATCCAACCTTTGTACAAGTAATAGGGATGTGTCCTACTTTAGCAGTTACAAGTGCAGCAATAAATGGATTAGGGATGGGCCTTTCAACAACAGTAGTTTTAGCTTGTTCAAATGTAGCGATATCATTACTTAGAAAAGTAATACCAGATAAAATAAGAATACCAGCGTTC
The DNA here is from genome assembly GCF_902468165.1 of uncultured Intestinibacter sp. NCBI lineage: Bacteria > Bacillati > Bacillota > Clostridia > Peptostreptococcales > Peptostreptococcaceae > Intestinibacter > uncultured Intestinibacter sp. The sequence continues at coordinate 12,636 of NZ_CABQXJ010000058.1, read as the reverse complement.
GTAGTTGTTATAGCTACTTTCGTTACAATAGTACAAATGCTTTTAAAAGCATATATACCATCACTTGATAAAGCACTTGGATTATATATTCCGTTAATAGTTGTTAACTGTATAATACTTGCTCGTGCCGAAAGTTTTGCATCTAAAAATGGAGCTGTTGCTTCTGCAGTAGATGGTTTAGGTATGGGGCTTGGATTTACTTTAGCTCTTACAATATTAGGAGCAGTTAGAGAAATATTAGGAGCAGGTGCAATATTTGGAGTAAGCTTATTTGGAGCTTCTTATCAACCAGCTTTATTATTCATATTACCTCCAGGAGCATTCTTAACATTAGGAATCTTGATGGCAATATTTAATAAAGTTACAAAGAAAAGTGCTTAATTTTTAGGAGGGAAATATTATGAATTATATTCTTTTATTACTAAGCATTGTCCTTGTTAACAACGTTATAACATCACAATTCTTAGGTATATGTCCTTTCTTAGGTGTTTCTAAGAAAGTAGATACAGCAGCAGGTATGGGAGCTGCGGTTACATTCGTTTTAGCCCTAGCTTCTTTAATAACATATTTTATACAAATGATATTAGTTAAAACAGGAACTGAATATTTACAAACTATAGCATTTATACTTGTTATAGCTTCAATAGTTCAGTTTGTTGAGATGGCACTTAAAAAAATGAGTCCATCTTTATATCAAGCATTAGGTGTTTATCTACCTCTTATAACTACAAACTGTGCAGTTTTAGGTATAGCACTTGTTAATGTTCAAAAAAACTACAATATATTAGAAACATTAATAAACGGTACTGGTGCAGGGTTAGGTTTTACATTAGCAATAGTTTTATTCGCAGGAATCAGAGAAAGATTAGAACTTGCAGATATTCCAGAAGCATTTCAAGGATTTCCTATAACATTAATATCTGCAGCATTAATGTCAATAGCTTTCTTAGGATTTACAGGATTAATAAAATTATAAAAACAGGGGGTGAAGTATTGTGGAAATATTAAAAGCAGTAATATTATTGGGAATCATGGGATTAATATTTGGTGCTGTATTAGCTTTTGCTGCACAAAAATTCGCAGTTGAAGTTGATGAAAGAGAAGCCAAAATACTTGAAGTACTTCCTGGAGCAAACTGTGGTGGTTGTGGATACCCAGGTTGTGGTGGTGTAGCAGCTGCAATAGTAAAAGGCGAAGCACCTGTCAATGCATGTCCAGTTGGTGGAGCAGCAGTAGCTGCAAAAATCGGTGAAATAATGGGCGTTGCAGCAGAAACAGGGGAAAGACAGGTTGCACATGTTATGTGTAAAGGTAGTTGTTCAAGTGCAGCAAACAAATATGAATATCAAGGGATACAAGATTGTAGAGCAGCAGCGGCATTAATTGGAGGAGCAAAATCATGTAGTTTTGGTTGTTTAGGACTTGGAACTTGTGTATCTGTCTGTGCATTTGGTGCATTATCAGTAGTTGATGGTGTTGCAGTAGTAGATGAAGAAAAATGTGTTCTTTGTGGAAAATGTATAGATATATGTCCAAAAGGATTAATAAAGAAAAAACCAGCTAAACAAGAAGTCGTAGTTGACTGTAGCTCTAAAGATAAAGGTAAAGATGTAAAAGATAAATGTAAGGCTGGATGTATAGGATGTAAAAAATGTGAAAAATCTTGTCCAGTTGGAGCAATAACAGTAGAAAACAACTTAGCTACAATAGATTATTCTAAATGTATAGGATGTAAAGTATGTGCAGAGGTTTGTCCAAAGAAAGTTATAGAAGCAGAATTATCAGACAGACGTAAAGTAACTATAGATGAAGAAAAATGTATCGGATGTACAGCATGTGCTAGAACTTGTCCATTTGGAGCTATAGAAGGAGAAAAGAAAAAACCACATAAAGTCGATGTTGAAAAATGCAAAGGATGCCATTTATGCATGAAAAAATGTAAAAAAGGCGCAATGCAATTAGTTGATGATAAGAAAGCATCAATTAAATTGGTTAATTAAAGATATTAAAATATAAAATGTGGATAGAATAAAGGTATAGATTTCTATACCTTTATTTTATTATGCATATAAATTGAATTTTTAAAGTACAATATAAATGTTCGGATTATAAAAATATCAATATAAATATTATTACAAAATCCTTAATAAAAATAAGAAATTTGTAATAATATTTAGTATTTATTTAAATAAAGTAAATTTTTTCTCGAAATATAAGATTTAAACAAGAAAACAGTATACATTAAGATTGAAATTTTTATAATATAGTGATAAACTTAATTAGTACAAAATTTGAGTACAAGAAGGTGAACAAATGAAAGTAATATTAGCATCAGCTTCACCGAGGAGAAAAGAGATTTTGCAAAATACTAAGCTTAATTTTGATATACAAAAAAGTGATATTGAAGAAGTGATTTTGGAAAACGAATCTCCAGAAGATATGGTAGTTAGACTTGCATATGAAAAAGCATTTGATGTAGCAAAGAGAAATACAGATAGATTAGTTATAGGAGCAGATACAATTGTAGCTTTAGATAACGAAGTTTTAGGTAAGCCAAAAGATCAAAATGAGGCATATCAAATGATAAAAAGACTATCTAATAAAACACATAAAGTTATAACAGGAATCAGTTTAATTAACTTGAAAGAAAATAAAATTATAAAAGATTATGTAGTTAGTTTCGTTACATTTAAAGATTTAAGTGAGGACTCTATTAAAGATTATATAAATACAAATGAATCTTTAGACAAAGCAGGTGCATATGGAATACAGGGCTATGGAGCTTTATTAGTTAAAAATATACAAGGTGATTATTTTAATATAGTTGGACTCCCTATTTCAAGACTTAGCGATTTACTAAAGAATCACTTTGATATAAATCTATTTTATGGAGGATGATTCATCTGCAAGATACTTTAGGTAAAGGTCTAAACATAAAAAATATGTTAATAGAAGAAAGACCGAGAGAAAAGATGCTGACAAAAGGTGTGAAATCATTAACTGATGCAGAATTGTTAGCTATTATAATTAGAACTGGAAATAAAAAATATAATGCTATAGAGCTTTCTAACCAAATATTTAAGGAAAAATTAATAAATATTAGAGATTTATATGATATAAGTATAGAAGAGCTATGTAGTATAGACGGTATTGGACTTACAAAAGCAAGCCAAATAAAGGCAGCTATAGAATTAGGTGTAAGAGCATCCAGTTATAAGCCGCCTAAATATAAAATAAATCAGCCTTGGGATATCTATAAATATTATATGGATATATTTAGATATGAATCACAGGAAATATTTAAAATAGTACTTTTAAATACAAAAAATGAAATAATAACAGATGTAGATATTTCGATTGGAACCTTAAATTCATCTTTAGTGCATCCAAGAGAAGTTTTTAGAGCGGCGATAAGAAGAAGCAGCAATAAGATTATACTCATACATAATCACCCATCAGGATGTCCCACACCATCTATAGAAGACAAAGTTGTTACAAATAGACTTGTCAAATGTGGAGAAATAATAGGCATTGAGGTAATAGACCATATAATTATAGGTGATGGATTGTATTTTAGTTTTAAAGAAAATATGTTGATTTGATATAGTGTAAGATTGAAGGGAGCGTTTAAAAATGGCAAGTGAAAAGAAACAAAAAAAACAAAAAGGATCTTTATTCGGATTCGGAAAAATGACAAAAGATATGGGAATAGACTTAGGTACTGCTAATACTTTAGTATACATTAAAGGTCAAGGTATAGTACTTAGAGAACCATCAGTTGTTGCAATAAGAGATGACAGCAAAGATGTTTTAGCAGTTGGTGAAGAAGCAAAAAGAATGATAGGTAGAACACCAGGAAACATAAAAGCAATAAGACCGATGAAAGATGGTGTTATTGCTGATTTTGATATAACACAATCAATGTTAACTTACTTCATACAAAAATCTGCAGCTAAAAAAGGTGTAGTTAGTGCGAGAATAGCTATATGTGTACCATATGGTGTTACTGAAGTAGAGAAAAAAGCAATCGAAGAGGCTGCACAACAAGCAGGAGCTAAAGAAGTATTCTTAATAGAAGAACCTATGGCAGCTGCAATAGGAGCAGGTCTTAGAGTCGAAGAGCCAGAAGGAAACATGGTAGTTGATATCGGTGGTGGTACTTCTGAAATAGCTGTAATCTCATTAGGTGGAATAGATACTGCTGAATCTATAAGAATAGGTGGTAACAAATTAGATGAAGCTATAGTTAATTACGTTAAAAAAGAATACAACCTATTAATAGGTGAAAGAACTGCTGAAGATGTTAAAATAAACATAGGTTCAGCATACAAAGATGGAGAAGAAGTAACTTCTCAAATAAGCGGTAGAGATTTAGTAACAGGGCTTCCTAAGAAAATTGATATATCTTCTTCAGAGATAAGAGATGCATTAAAAGATCCTATCAATACTATAGTTAACGGAATAAAAATAACTCTAGAAAAAACAAAACCAGAGCTTGCTGCTGACCTTATGGAAAACGGAATAATGTTAACAGGAGGGGGAGCTTTATTAAAAGGACTTGATTTATTAGTAAAAGAAGAAACTGGTATGCCAGTATTTATAGCTGAATATCCACTTGATTGTGTAGCTATAGGAACTGGAAAATCAGTAGAAGATCAAGAAATATTTGAGAAAGTTCTAGTAGCAAACAAAAGAAGATAGAAGCTGGTGATGAGTTTGAAAAGAGACAAAAATAAACGTAAAATAAATTTTAAAGTGATAGCAACTGGTGTAGTTGCTATCACTTTAATTGGAATTGTGGGCATATCGATTGGATCAAATTCAGGAAAGAGTCCCTTTAACTCAAACATAATATTAAATGTATCATCTACATTAGAAAATGGTGTAAGTAAAGGGGTACAATTCTTTACGGGTGGATTTTCTGATATTTTAAACTTTAAATCTAATGCTAAAAAAGTAACAAAATTAGAAGAAGAAAACGAAGAACTAAAAAAACAAATAACAGAATTAAAAGGTGAGTTAGAAGATACTAGCTCATTAGAACAACTAAAAAAATCACTTAAATTCGTAGATGAAAAATATATTGCAAACCAAGTATCAGCAAAAGTTGTAAGTAAAAATGACGGTCTTTGGTACACATCTATGGTAGTAAGTGCAGGGAGTGAAGATGGAGTTAAAGAAAATAGTTTAGTTATGAATGGCTATGGTTTAGTCGGAATAGTAACTGAAGTATCATCAAATTATTCAAAAGTAATTACTCTATTAGACACAACATCATCAGTTAGTTTTAAATTATCTAGAGATTCTAATTGCAAGGGAATTATTACAACTGGGACAGGTATAAAAAACGAAGAAGTAAATAGAAATAAAGGTCTCCTACAAGGTTATATGCTTGATTCAGATTATGATGTACTTCCAGGAGATAGTGTAGTTACATCTGGACTTGGTTTATATCCAAAAGATATCGTTATAGGAGAAGTTACTAAGGTTACAGAAGATAAGAGTAAATCTTTAAAATATGTAGTAGTTAAACCTAACGTAAACTTCAAAAGTATCGACAATGTAGTAATAGTAGAACCAAGAAATATGAATTAGAGAGGTAACTATTATGAAAAAAGTATTACTTTGTATATTGGGTTTTTTTATAATAATACTTCAAAATAGTATTATTAATTATTTATCTGTTTTTGGAATGACTATAAATATAGTTTTAATATATTTGGTTATAATTTCACTTTATTTAGACGAACTAGAAAGTGTAATTATAGGAGCTATTTTAGGACTTATACTAGATTCTAGTGTAGGCGGTATTTTTGGAGCAAATGCATTAATATTTTTTACAATAGCATATATGGTAAGTTATATAAAAGACAAAGTATATAAAGAAAGCCCTATAATGATATTTACTATTATTTTAGGAACAACATTTATATATTGCGGAATTAGTTTTTTACTTGCGAGAGTACTGTATAATGTGTGTACATTTACATCAATTATAAAAATATTAATAGTTCCAATTTTAAATAGTTTAGTGGGAATATTAGTATACAAAATATTTAAAAAACCAATATTAAGACTAGAAGAAGAATAGTGGTGATTTAATGGAAGAAAATAAAATTATTGAGAGATTTAAAGCTATAAAAATCTTCTTGTTATGCGCCTTTGGAGTAATCATATTAAAAATGTTATACATGAATACAGTACAACATGAATACTATACAAATCTTGCAGATAATAAAACTTATAAACAAGTTACAATAAAAGCTGCAAGAGGAGAGATTAGAGATAGATACGGAAGGCTTTTAGCAGGAAATACAAATTCCTTTGTAGTTGAGGTATCAAGTGACCAATTAACTGCTAAAGGAAATGATCCTAACGCTGTTGCTTTAAAAATAATAAATAAATTAATAGAAAACGGCGAAGATTATGAAGATGATTTCCCTATTACAATAAGTAAAAATGGAAACTTTTCTTATACATATGATAAAAATGTAAGAGAATATAAAGAAAAGAATAATATCCCATCAAACCTTAATGCAAAAGAAACATTCTACTATCTAGTAGATAGTCTTATTGAAGATGGAACATTAAAAAAATCAGATAGGGATTTAGAACCAGCTGAACTTCAAAAAAAGCTTAATAATAATGGATATTATCCTCCTATATTAGTTAAGAGTTTTGAGTTTACAGATATTAAAAATAAAAACGACTGGCTAAAGAGTTTTGTCAAAAAACTAGATGATGGAACAAAGCTAGAAGTCAAAAGTACAGATAGTGCAAAGGTTGCATTCCAAAAAATAAGACAATACTATGGAATTGATGAGAGTTTAAGTGATCAAGATGCAAGAAAAATACTTGTTGTAAGAAATCTTATAAAATCTCAAGGATATAGAACTTATTACCCAATTACATTAGCATCAAATGTATCAGAAGAGACAGTAGCTTTTGTAGAGGAAAATACAACTAATATGCCAGGAATATCAATATCTAACGAACCTATTAGACATTATCCAAATGGAGCATTAGCATCACATGTACTTGGATATGTAGGTAAAATACCATCTACACAATTAGATGATTATTTAAATAATAAAGAAAAATCATATAAATCAGATGATATTGTAGGTCTTACAGGAATTGAGGCAACTCAAGAAGACCACCTAAAAGGTATCGACGGATATAAAAAAGTTAAAGTAAATGCAACTGGTAAGATAACAGATGAATTAGAAGTTAAAGAGCCTGTATCAGGAGATACGGTATACTTAACACTAGATATGGATTTACAAAAAGTTGCTGAAGAAGGTTTAGAAAAAACGATACAAGTTGCAAATAACGGTGGAGTTTATAAAAGTGAATATGGAGATGTAGCTACAAGTGGTGGAGCTAAAAATGCTAAAACAGGAGCTATCATCGCTGTAGATGTAAAAACAGGTGAAGTATTAGCATCTGCTAGTTATCCTGATTACGACCCGAATTTATTCGTAACAGGTATATCATCAAAAGATTATGAAAAGCTACAACCTGAAAATCCAAACGATACACTAGCGGCGAGTCCACTTCTAAATTTAGTAGCACAAGGTGTATTCCAGCCAGGTTCAACATTCAAAATGATAACTGGTATGGCTGCATTAGAAAATGGATTGGATCCAAATTATACTATAAATGACCCAGGTGTTATAAAATTAAATGGACAGACTTTCGCAGATGCCGTTTGGAATAAATCAAAGAGTAACCATGGGGCAGTAAATTTATATAAAGCATTACAGGAATCTTGTAACGTATACTTCGGTATAGTAGGTACAGGAACTAACTGGCTAGGTGGAAAAGACCCAGGTGCAGATGTTAATTCTGAAACGATACTAGAATATGCTAAATTATTTGGTTTAGATGAACATACAGGTCTTGAAGACGAAATAACTGAAGTAGTCGGAAAAGTACCTAGTGAAGAAGATAAAGTAAATTCAACTAAAATTTCACTTAGATCTTATTTAAATCTAAATATAATCGATAGTTTTACTGATATCGATGAAAATGACGATGAAGAAATGGATAAAAGAATAGATGAGATTGTAAGTTGGATAGATGAAGACCCTACTCCAGGTAGGGGTGAAGTTATGTCTAGATTAGCTAAATTAAATGTAAAAGAAGATAGAATAGAAGACTTAACTGACTCTATACTATTTACATACTTAAAATTTGCTAGATGGACATTATCAGACAACTTAAACTTAGCTATAGGACAAGGTGAAAATGCATATACACCATCTCAAGTAGTAAGATATGTAATGGCTATTGCAAATGGAGGATATTTAACAGATCTGACTTTAACTAAAAAAATTGTAAATAGCGACTATGAAATAACTTATGAAAATGAAGTAGTATCTAAAAAAATTGACTTTAAAAATAGTGACAATTTAAAAGAATTAACAAAAGGTATGAAATTAGTTACAAGCCAAGGTACTGCTGCTAAATACTTCGTAAACTTCCCTATAGAAGTAGCAGCAAAGAGTGGTACGGCGGAGAGAAAAGATAAAATACCTACAGCTGACGAATATAACTACTTAATGGATCATTTATCTAGTTATGGCGTTGAAGAAAAAGAAGTCTTAAAAGTTTATAAACAATTAAGAAAAGATAGGGAAGCAGAATTAACTAAAAATAAAATCAAAGAAATTAAAGAACAATTAAAAGACAAAGATTTAGATGAAGAAACAAGAGCAGAGTTAGAAAAAGAATTAAAAGATGGAGTTAATGAAAAATTAGCTGATACAGATAAAATAAATGCCGCTTATTTAAGAAGAGCTATAAAGAAAGTAAATCCTTCTATTACAGATGATGATATAGATAAGTATAAAGAAACATATGGAGATTTTGCTTGGGCAGTAGCATTTGCACCAGCAGATGACCCAGAAATAGCTGTAGCAGCAGTAATACCTCAAGGTACTACAAGTACTTATGCTTTCTTACCAATAAAAGACGTAATAGGATATTACTTATTAGGTTCATCTAATAACAAAACAGATAGTTCGAGTCAAAAGAATAACTCAAATAAAAATGATTCAGATAGTGACTCTACATCTGACAATAAAAATTCTGACTCTGAAGAAAACATAAGCGACAGTACAGGTAGTGACAACAAACTAAATTTTAATGTTCAAATAAAAAAATAAAAAGGTGATTAATATATTTATGAAGAATATAGTAAATAAATTGATATCACTCTGGAGGTTGTTATGTCTTTAAAAGAAGTTTCAGCCAGTGAACTTGTTGAATTTAAAGGCAATAAAAAAGGTATAATTATAAATATAAAAAGAGTAGCCCCTTTTGATGTTGTGAAAGATTCAATAATTAACAGGTTAGAAGAATATGTAGGATTTTTTAATGGAGCCAAAATCTGTGAAATTAATTGTGATTACTTAAGTGATATTCAAATAATAATGATAAAAGAAGAACTTACATCTAGGTTTGATATAGAATTTACGGAAGATGAAGAGAAAAAACAATTAGGATTATTTGACACTAAATATGTGGAGAGCTTAAGATCTGGAGAAATAGTAGTATACGATGGTGATATAGTTGTCATGAAAGATATGAATCCGGGTTCACAATTAACTTCTATAAGAGATATAGTTATTATGGGTAATATAAGTGCTGGAGCGAGAGCTATAGCAGCAGGAAACATAACCGTTATGGGTAAAGTTGAAGGATTTGTTCATGCAGGTGCCAATGGAAATGATAGAGCATATATAGTTGGTAACTGTCTATGTCCAAAAATTTTACAAATTGCCGATAATATAGCTGAGGCGCCTGATGATGATGAAAGTAACAAGGAAATTAAAGAAATCAGCCCGGAGATAGCCTTTGTAAGTGAAGGACGAATAGTAATAGAGAGTTACTTACCTAAAAATGTAAAATAAAGAAGGAAATCTATAGGGGGTAGAAAAATGAGTGAAGTTATAGTTATAACATCAGGTAAAGGTGGAGTCGGAAAAACGACTACAGTTGCCAACTTAGGTACAGCATTAAGCTTTCAAAATAAAAAAACAGTAGTAGTAGATGCTGATATAGGACTTAGAAATTTAGACGTAGTTATGGGTCTTGAAAATAGAATAGTATACGATATAGTAGACGTTGTTGAAGGTACTTGTAAATTAAAACAAGCTTTAATAAAAGATAAAAGATTTGAAAACTTATATCTATTGCCAGCAGCTCAAACAAGAGATAAAAATGCATTAACAGAAGAACAAATGGCAGAGCTATGTGAAAGGCTTAGAGAATCTTTTGATTATATAATAATTGACTGTCCTGCTGGGATAGAGCAAGGATTTAAAAATGCAGTGGCTGGAGCAGATAGGGCTATAGTAGTAACTAATCCTGAAGTTTCAGCAGTAAGAGATGCAGATAGAATAATAGGTTTATTACAAGCTAATGAAATCAATAATATTCAACTTATAATAAATAGAATAAGACAAGACATGGTTAAACGTGGAGATATGATGGACAAGCAAGATATAGTTGAAATATTATCGATAGATTTAATCGGTATGGTTCCAGATGATGAAAGTATAATTATCTCAACTAATAAAGGTGAACCTGCTATTTTAGATGAAAGATCATTAGCTGGTAAGGCTTATAGAAATATAGCTGATAGAATCTTAGGTCATGATGTTCCAATTATGGAACTTCAAACTCAAGATGGGTTCTTCAGTAAACTTAAAAAGATGTTTGGAGCAGCCAAATAGATAGGAGGATATTATGTTCGATTTTTTTAGGCCATTCAATAATAATTCGCAGACAAGTAAGAATGTGGCAAAGGAAAGACTAAAATTAGTATTAGTACATGATAGAATAGATTGTTCTCCACAATTATTAGAAGCTATAAAAGATGATATATTAAAGGTTATATCTAGTTATGCAGAAATAGATGAAGAAGGTTTAGAAATAAAAATGTCTAAGACGAGAAGCGAAACAGATGATAAACCAGTATCAGCCTTAGTTGCAAATATACCACTTAAAAATATAAAAGAGAGAAAAATTTAAATTTATAATACGAGGGGGAAAACCTACCTTTTAAAAGAATTTAAATAGAGATTTTCTTTATGGGGATATACGCAAGTATATCCCTTTAAACATTAAATTTGTTTTTGAGAGTATATTAGAAAGATGGTGAGAAATTGATAGATTATAAAAATACTATAAAGCTTATAAAGAAAATAGATTGGAAACTAATTTTACTAGTAATGGTCATATTTGCTTATGGTTTAGTAATACTAAGTAGTGCTACACATGCAAATCAAACGGGACAATATAAAAGGTTAATAGTACAGAGTTTAGCGTTTGGAATAGGCTCTGTTATTATAATATTTATTTTAATGATAGACTACAATGTAATGGGCAAATACTACAAAGAGCTTTATATTGTTAGTATAGCTTTATTGACATTAGTTTTAATATTTGGAGACAGTAGAGGTGGAGCAAAATCTACTTTCAACTTAGGTATACTTGATTTACAAGTAATCGAAGTAGTAAAAATAACTTTTATACTGAGTTATGCCAAAATAGTAGAGACATACAGAGGAAAATTAAACTCTTTAAAAGAAATTTTCGATGTTGTATTATATGCAATACCAGTTATCGGTCTTATAATAGTTGAACCAGACTTAGGTGGAGCTATTATATTCTGTTGTATAGTATTCGGGATGATATTCTCAGCAGGTATAGACAAAAAAATACTTATAAAAGCTGGGACAATTGTTTTAATATTATTGCCTATAATGTATATGTGTATGGACCAATACCAAAAAAATAGAATCTTAGGTTTTATGGATCCAGAAGATACATCTATAGAAGGAAACTACCAGCTTATGCAGTCGATGATAGCAATAGGCTCTGGTGGAATGACTGGTAAGGGGCTATACAATGGTACTCAAAATCAAGAAGACTTCTTACCTATACAAGATAGTGACTTCATATTTGCAGTAGGAGTTGAAGAATTAGGTGTAATAGGAGGAACTGTATTAGTTGTTTTATACGCTATGTTCCTGCTTAGAATGATAAAAATTGCACGAGAGGCAAAAGATGTTTATGGGTCCTTTATAGTAATTGGAGTCGTATGCATGTTTTCATACCAGATAATACAAAATATAGGGATGACGATGGGATTAATTCCAGTAACAGGGGTAACACTGTCGTTTATAAGTTATGGTGGTAGTGCCGTTATGACATCCTTGGCGATTATAGGAATAGTCTTGAATGTTGGTATGAGACGTAAAAAGATTAATTTCTAATAAACAGTAAAATAGAATTCAATAAATATATGTCTAGAAATCTATGGAAATAAAATATAATTTCCATAGATTTTTTTATTGGAAATTATACATATTTTAAATTATAAATGAAGATGATTTTTGTAGATAAATTTTAAAATAATTAATCTAGTTAAAAGTATTTAGAATAAAAAACTTTTATTTAAAAGATAAAAAATGAATATTATATATAAGAAGATAAATAGTATACTCTAAAAAACGTTTTTTATAAGTATAAAGTTTAAAAGAGAATATAATATAAGTATAAATATACAAATTCTACTTATTTATTAAATAGTAATCTTTAAAATTGGTTATAAATATAATATAA
>NZ_CABQXJ010000057.1:0-19622 GCF_902468165.1 uncultured Intestinibacter sp. | reverse complement strand
TAGGTTGGAAATTATACATTATCCACAAACCAGATAATATATAATTTCCTTATAATTAAAAAAAGTAGGGGTATTTTTATATACACCTACTTTTGCTTACTTTTATTCTGCTCTCTTCTATTCGACTGATTTTAATGCATCTATCATATTTATGTTTTTCAATCTTATATGCATCATAAACATAACACATACGGCGAAAATCATTGTGATGATCCCCGCTATTACATAAGTCACCATATGAACTACTGGTATCAGCATCATATTGTCGAGTTCTGACGTGCTGACTAGGAATAAATACAAGAATCTACCTAATACAGAGCCTGCAAGAATTCCTAAAAGAGTTAGGATTATGTTCTCTCTGAATATATACATGTCTACTTCATTGTCGTAGAAACCTAGCACTTTTATTGTCGAAATCTCTCTTATACGCTCAGATATATTTATATTTATAAGATTGTATAAAACGACAAATGCTAAACTTCCCGATGCCCCTATAATAACTAACATAACTAGCCCTAAATCCGCTGATTCACTCATGCTTCTTATCTTAGATGCTAATGTCACATTTGTGACTTTGTTGTTGTTCATTATTTTTTCGGCTACTTTATCCTCGTCATCTACATTGTCTTTAAAGTTTAAAAGTTGCGCGTTATAGCTCGCTTTTTGTCCGAATACCTTGTTGTAATATGTCGGTGATAAATATACATAGTGTCCTGAATAATTCTCCGTAATATGATCGACTTTTATTTTATATGGATTATTTTCAGAATCCCTCATAACTATCTCGTCGCCAACTTTCGCATCTAAAAGTTTCGCTAATTTTTCATTTATAATAGCCCCATCGTCGCTTAACTCATACTTTTCACCAGTCTCCCTGTTGTATAATCCCATATACTTAGATAATTCTTTCGGTTTTTCTGGTACATACATAGTCGCTGTTTGCTTGCTTATTGTCTTTTTATTAAACGTAACTGAGTCTTGATATACATTTAAACTACTTTTGTATTCAGGCAAGTTTTTTAAATTATCTTCGTATTCCTTGTCGTCTTCTTGTGTCGAATCTTCACCAAATACTACAAGTGCATCGTATTTTATTATCTTGCCAAACTGTATATCGCTTACATTGTCGTTTGAATATTGAAGTCCCAACCCTGCTATTAATATAGCTGTACACCCAGCTATTCCTATAATCGTCATCAACATTCTTTGTTTATATCTAAAAAGATTTCTGCAAGTTACCTTTTGGTTGAAGTTTAATCTTTTCCAAATTGGAGTTATTCTCTCAAGCAAGATTTTTTTCCCTATTTTTGGAGCCTTAACTCTCATCAACGCTGATGGTTGTTCGTGAAGTTCTTGTTTTAATACAAATATCGACGCTCCTACTGTACAAACTAGCGAGCATAACACCGACTGTATTATATATGATGGATATAGCTGTAGTTTAACTTTTGGCAACATAAACGCAGAGCCGTAGGCTTGGCTTATTATCTGCGGAAGTATCCCGCACCCAACAGCAATTCCAAGCGCACTTCCCGCCAGGGTTGCTGACGTTGCATACACGATAAACTTTTTAGCTATCTCATAATCTCTATAACCAAGTGCCTTCAACGTACCTATCTCCGTACGATTTTCCTCCACCATTCTCGTCATAGTCGTCAAACAAATCAGCGCCGCCACCAAGAAGAAGAACACAGGAAACACAGACGCAATCTTGTCCAAACTCTCAATCGATCCCTTATAAGTCGAATAACCCGAGTTGTCTTCCCTATCAAAATAATAGTACTTACTTCCCGCAAGCTCCTTATCCAACTCACTTAACTTCTCATCAATAATCGCCGACTGATTAGTCGCCATTCCTGCCCCTTGATAAGATAAATTTCCTCCTGAAAGCTGACTACCATCTTGATTAACATTACTATTTTGTTGATTTGAAACTTCACTACTTTGCTGATTTATAATCTTGCTATTTGGCTGATTTGCTACTTCACCACTTTGCTGATTTAAAACTCCTTGTCCAGATGATTTCATCATCTGCTCCATCTGTTTTTGCATTTCATCTTCCATAGATTTTTTAGCATCAGCTTTCACTTCTTCAATTCGCTCAACTTGCCTTTTTGAATATAAATCCTCAAGGTATTTTGTATTTTTCTCCATTGTCTCTTTATACTCATCACTATACGCACCTAACTTGGCCGTATTTTCAAATCTCACATAGATTTCTGTATATGTGTCTAGGTCTAAGTCTTTGCTATTTATCACCGCGAAATAGTCTATACTTCCCTTTCCGACAGTCGTTGTCCCCCTCGAAAGGTAGTCTATATACATTGGACTTTGCACAAAACCTACTATTTTAAAAGATTTCTTTTTAAAATATGCTTCCGTATCTTCATCCGATTCTACTTTATAAGTATCGCCAATTTTTAAATTAGGGTTGTCTTTCAATGCCTGCTCATCAAGTGCAATTTCACCACTATTTTTAGGCATTCTTCCTTCAACAACTTCTAACTTATTCATAGTAGAATTTTGTTTGTACTCCATAAATTTGACAACATTTTTCGTGTTTGTCATATTTACATCCACGCTTTTTGTAGCATAATAGTCGCTTATTTTATCGTTATCTTCTAACAATTTTAAATCATTTTCATCAAGACCAAGACTCGACACAACCTTACTGTCCATAAGCCCTCTCTCATTAAAATAATCATTTATTGTTTTTTCAAGATCAGGCCCACTCGATTTAATCCCTGCATAAAAAGCAACTCCTAAAAAAATTATCGCCATTATTGAGATAAATCTCGCCTTTGAAGATGCAATTTCCCTTTTGATTGATTTATTATAAGTCTTATTTTTTGCCATATCACATCCTACCAATCTATATCATCAACTGATACTGGATTTTCATTTATATTAATTTCCTTAACCTTCGCATCCCTTATGTGGATAACCCTATCCGCCATTGGAGCAAGAGCCGAATTGTGAGTTATTACAATTACTGTTGTCTGTGTTCTTTTACACGTGTCTTGTAACGTTTTTAAAACCTGTTTCCCAGTTTTATAATCAAGCGCACCCGTCGGCTCATCACATAAAAGTAACTTTGGATTTTTCGCAATTGCCCTCGCTATCGAAACCCTCTGCTGTTCACCACCAGAAAGTTGTGATGGGAAGTTGTTTTTTCTGTGCCCAAGCCCAACAAGCTCAAGCGTTTCATCAACATCAAGAGCATCTTTTGAAATCTGAGTTGCAAGCTCCACATTTTCCTTCGCCGTCAAATTTTGAACTAAATTATAAAATTGAAAAACAAATCCCACATCATAACGTCTATAATTCGTAAGCTGTTTTTTATTAAACTTAGCAATATCAACGCCATCAATTATAATTTGGCCCTCATCACAATTGTCCATTCCACCAAGAATATTAAGCACAGTTGTCTTTCCTGCTCCACTCGGTCCAAGAATTATAACAAATTCCCCCTTTTCTATTGAAAAACTAACACCATTGTTAGCAGCAACCACACTATCCCCCACCTGGTACCTCTTATACTCGTCTATTATCTCGATATATGACATAATTTCCTCCTTTTTATACTGTCCATTTTTAAATTTTATTCTGTCTCTTATTAAATCGATATCTTTGGTATCTTGTATCGAATAAATATATTAGCTATCTTGTATTAAATAAATATCCTATATTAACTCAATATGTTAGCTATCTTCTTATTTAATAAATATCTTATATCAAATAGATATCTTTATTATTTAATTCTAAAATTATTATAAATAATGTAGAACTCTGTTACAATAACCACATTTATTTTTACCTTTATAAATTTAAAAATAAATAACTTCTTCTAGTTAATGGTCATAGTCATATCAAATTTTATTTGTTATACTATTATAAACAAATATGACAGGGGGAAATTCATATGAATACATCAACATTTTTAGAAATTTTAAAAGTAGCCGAAAAACTAAAATGTAACACAAGACATTCATGGACATCTTCAGGCCGCCACGAAAGCGTTGCAGAACACAGCTGGCGTGTTGCATTAATGGCCTTATTAATGCGTGATGAATTTCCTGAACTAGACATGGACAAAGTAATTCGCATGTGCTTAATCCACGACTTAGGAGAAGCATTCACAGGTGATATACCTGCATTTGATAAAAAAGAAGAAGACAGCCAAAAAGAAGATGAAGTATTCTTCAACTGGGTTTCAACATTTCCAGAACCATATCGCGAAGAATTCTCAGATCTTTTAACAGAAATGATAGAATTAAAAACTGGAGAAGCAAAACTTTACAAAGCCCTTGATAATATAGAAGCCGTAATCCAACACAACGAAGCCGACATAAGCACTTGGATTCCTCTAGAATACGACTTACAATTTACTTATGGTGCAGACAAAGTTCAATTCTCTCCATATTTAAAAGAATTAAAGCAAGAACTAGACAATAGAAATACAAAAAAAATAGCCGAGGCACAAAAAGCCTAGCTTCATATCAAAAAAAATTTCCTGCATATAACCCCAATGCAGGAAATAGTATAAAATGAATTATTGAATATAAAATGATTGTACATAAAATAAATTTATAATTCTCTACAGGGATTTCCCCTTTGGAGTAATTCGGAATGAGTTTTATATATTGTAATTGGTTTTGGTCTTACTTAATATATATGGATTTTCAAAAAATGTGTTCCACGTTTAATTATATTTTTACCAAATTAATTATAATTTTACAATCTTCGACTCTATTTCCTGTCTAATTAATATCTAATTTTATGTTAATATCTAATTTATAAATGATATATATATTTAATTTATAAATTCTATTTATATTTAATTTATTAATCTATTTATGTTCTATTTATTCATTTTATCTATATCTGATTTATCTATCCTATATTATATTTAAATTATTGTATTATTTCCTTACACTAATTATCACTTCTTCCCCTACATTTACTCTTATCTAGATACTCCCTCACCATATTTTATACTTATTCACCACATTATAACTCTATTAAATAACTTTGTGAAAAATGTATATTATTCCCTGATATGGACATAATGAAATTATCTATAATATTTTTAATTCAAATTATATAATATTAAAATCAATACAATACATTTGTTTGAAATTACTTAAATATAATTTACTATAGTTAAATTCTTTAATTACAATCAAGTGATTTCATTTTATTATTTATCTTGATTTTTTATCTTCATATTTGTAGAGAATATACTTTTAAGATCTTATTTATTTGTATTTTATTTATCGTATAAGGTGGTGAATTTATGTCTGTCCCAAAAGAACATGGTGTTTTTGCATCTAAAAACCTAGAATCTTTAACTAATAACTTGACTAAAAAAGAGTTGCAATCTTTAATTAATATAATTCAAAATAAAATAAAAATGGCCTACTATTATGGAATCGTATTGGGTTCTGATGACGAATTTTTGAGAAATTTCCCTAATGATTCAGAAAAAAATATCGAAATACTTCGAGGAAGGTTTAAAAATGGATTAAAATGTCCAAAATGTGGACATTCTAAGTTAAATAAAAATGGGAAAACAAATAATCGTCAACGATATATTTGCAAAAATTGTAGAACTACATTTGATGAAAGAAGTTTTTCACCTCTTTCTAATACTAAATTAAGTCTCGATACATGGATAAAATATTGTCGTTTTATGATAGAAGGTGGAACAATAAAACATTGTGCTCAAAAAGTAGGTGTAAGCATACCAACATCATTTTTTATGCGCCATAGGATTTTAGATGTATTAAATTTATCCTTGAGAAATCAATCATTTCAAGGAATTATTTCTGCAGATGAATATAATCTAAATGAATCATTTAAAGGTAAAAGTCCTAAAAAAACTATTGAAGAAGATCGTTATTTTTATAATTTTGAATATGAAGATTTGTCACGTTGTGTCGGTTGGACTTTTAGAAACTGTGATTATTTATTAAAAAATCCACAAAAATATTTAAAACCAGTTCAAGTAAAAATTAGTACCGCTATGGATAGAAATGGCCATGTTCTTACAAGAATAGTAGAAAATCCTCCTTTAGTGTCAAATATTAATAGAAAATATCAAGATATTGTGTCGTTCTTTGAAGGTAAATTAGATAAAAATTCAACTATATGTGCTTTTAGTAGTGGTTTATATAGAGAAGCTGCGTTTAAACTTAATGTTAAGTTCAAAAAAGCCAAAAGTAGAATGAAAGATTTAATTTATTCTGTACATCATGTTCATATGTATAACCATAAATTATCTCGTTGGTTGTCGAATTTTCATGGAGTAGCAACTAAGTATTTAAATAATTATTTATCATGGCATGCTTTTTTATTTATATTGCAAGAAGTTAACGAAATAAGTCGAATTAGTCGTTTATTTACAGAAATTACGACAATAAACCTGTCCGTAACTCAAAAACAAATTCAAAATAGAAAAGTTGAGTTTATATAGTATAATATGCTATTTATATAATATGCTGTAATTTATATGTTTTTCATAATATATTAATATATTTTTATATTTTTATATGATGTAAAATGTAATGTTCAGATTTAAATTTTTTAGCTCTAAATTTTATCGTTCTATATAAATATATACAAATAGTAAACAGTAAATATTAAATATTAAATACAAATAATAATTATTCATCTAGTAATAAATATTCCCTTATAATCCCTTATAAATTGAGAAAATTTATCACATTTATCACAAAGTTATTAAATAGAGTCATATATATAAAAATAGTAAAATAATACGATAGTTACAATAATAAAGTAATACTAAGCAACTAATCACGTAATTAATCAATTAATCATTATTAAATAATATAAAAATAATACAATAAAAGACGTGAAGTTTGTGCAGCTGTCGGGTGCATTTTTCTTCACGTCTTTTTTTATTTGTTAATATTTAAGAAGTATAATTTTGTGTTATTTTTTAGTTAACTATTTTATTTTAATTTAATTAGTTAGCTATTTGTGTTTTATTTTTCTCTGTTGTCTATTAAGAATGTTATTTCTGTTTTGTAGTTGTCGTCTTTATCTTGGTATGTTAGATAAAGTGTGTGTATTCCTTTGTAGAAGTTTTGTGTACTGAATGATATTTTTCCGTTGTTGTTTGTACATTCTTCTATGTTTAGTGTTGTTGTTTTCCATGTTCTATTGTCTTTTATAACTATAGATGTTGGGTTTAGTTTTTGGCCTTTTCTGTTTGTTATGTTGAAGTCTACTTCTACGCCTTGGCCTTTTGCCCAAAACCAGTCTTCGTTTATTGTTTGTGGGTCTGCTTGTAAATTATTTAGTTTTTTAAGATTTTTTAGTGGCGATAAATCTTTTATTTCGTTGTTTTTTATGTTTAGTGTTTCTAGATTTACTGCGTATTGTAGTCCTTCTAGTGTTTTTATGTTTTTGTTTTGAACGTTTAGTGATGTAAGTTCTCTTATGTCGCCTAGTCTGATTTCGCCTGGTAGTCCAAGTTCTTGTTGGATGCTTAGTTTTAGTGTTTTATCTTTTATTTGTATTATTTGACTTAGGTCTATTTCTACTGCAGTGTCGATTGCGTTTCTTAGTGTTTCTACTGCTTTATTTATTTTTGTTTGGTTGTTAGAATTTAGTGTGTTTTGTGCAAGTTGTATTGCGTTTTTTATAGTTTCTGCTGATTCGTCACTGTAATTGTTTAGATCTAGTGAGTTTGCTTCTTCTAATATTTTTTCTAATTCTGTTAAGTCAAATTCTGAAAGATTTCTAAATTTGGCATCTGCCCAGTCAGCGTGGTCCCAAGTGTCGCCGTTGTCTGCTTCTTCTACTACTAGTTTTATTTTTTTAGAGTTTCTTATGTCTACTATTAAACGTTGTTTTGGCGAATCTGATTTCATTAAGCCTGTTTGTGCTTTTAGCTCGTTGTCTACGTATACTTTGAAGATTACACTTGATGCTTCTTGGTTTGAGACGAATTTGTCAAGGCCTACCCAAGTGTCAAATATGTCGTAACCTGTTGAGTCGTAAACTATTTCTGAGTAAGAGTGTGTTCCTATACCTTTTTTGAATTCTTGGTATGTTCCGTCTTCGTTTAGAAGTTGGATTGTTTCTTCTCTTACTGATTTATCTTTTCCTATGTAGCCTGAGCCTATTGTTCCGTATTCATAGTTTAAGTCAGATAAGTATGTTTCTTTTTCTGATACTACTACTGTTCTTTTGAATGTTGTTTTGTTGCCATCGTTGTCAGTTACGAAGCAGTTTACGTTAAATATTCCTGTATTTCCTTCTATGTAGTCTGTTTCTACTTGTATGTTTTCTGTTAGGTCACCGTCTTCGGCATCTGTTGCTTTTATTCCTTTTAGGATGTCGATATCTTCGTTTATGTTAAATGCGATTTTATCTTCTCCTGTGAATTTTGGTGTTCCGTTGTTTTTTGTTAATTTTGGATTAACTATTATGCAGTGGTCGCATGTGTTTCCGTTTCCACCGTCGTAAACTTCGATTACTAATTCTTTTACTCCTGCTACTGGAACGTTGATGTACGCTAGGTTGTCTCCGTAGTGCATTACGTTTGTTGTTGCTAGAGTTTTGCCGTCAGCTGATATTTTGAAAGTTACGCTTGAGTAGTCGTTTTGACCTACTGCTGTGTCTATACCTATTAATGCTTCAAAGTTTTGGTAGTCTTTGTCGCTTAAATCGTATGTTATTTTTCCGTTTGCATGGATTCCGATACCTTTTTTGAATTTAGTTACTTGTTCGTGAACCATACCTTGGATGTTTGTGTTTGTTCTTGGTATTCCCCAAGCTGTTTTTATTGTTTCCCATGAAAGGTCTGATAAGTAGTCGTAGTCGCTTACTACTTCGACTTCAATATTTCTTATTGTAGTTTGACCTTCGTTAGTTAACTCGTAGTTTACTGTGTAGTTTCCTTTTTTGTTAGGGTTTACGTTATTTTCTATTTTTATGTTTGATGTTATGTCTTCTCCTGTGTAAGTAAGACCTTTTACATAGGCTTTTGCATCAAATTTTTCTCCTACTTTTAGAGTTATTTTCTCTTGTTGGATGCTTATGCTCGGCATTTTTGAGTTAATTTCAACTTTGTTTGCTGAAGTTAAGTCTTTTGCATAAGGAATTACTGCGTATTGTGCGTTGTCGTCTGTTGCATTTTCGTCTATGTATGTATTTGATGATGTAAATCCAATTACTTTTCCGTCTTTTAGTATTTCGTAACCAAGTAGATCGTCTTTTTTGCTATTGTTTATTGCCATACTTAGTTTTACACCTGATTTTACTTTTGAGATTGAAAGTTGTAATCCTGTGTCTGTGTTAGTGTAGCCAGATCCAGTGTATCCTATAACTGTGCTATTTAAATACCATAGTTTTTCGTTTGAGTCTGGGTATTTTTTAAGGTTTTGTTTGCACTCGTCTGATAGTGTAAATCCGTATTTTTCGAAGTAGTAAGTTAAGTTTATGCCTAATACTTCTGAAGAATATGTAGCTAGGATATCTTTTTTGTGTTGATAATCTCTTGGGCTTGGTTTTCTCTCTCTGTATAGTGTTTCTAGTTCTGCCCAGTATGTATCTTTTTTAAGTTGTAGCTGCCAGAACATCCCTAGTTGTTGGAAATAGTCAAATGTGTCAAATCCTCTTAGTGATTTTTCTGGTGCTAAGTATTTGTATAAATATGTGTAGTTGACTCTGTCTTGGAAGCCATTTTTTATGTGTGCGTTGTTTGCCCACATGTTGTTTGTTACTTCTGGCCATTCTCTCGCGCTTATGTCCATTTGGTGTCCTGCTTCGTGGACTGTTGTCCATATTACAGAGCCTAGACTTGATAAGTCTGTTCTAAGCATTGATTGTTCGTAGTCTCTTTGGATTCCGACGTGGTCTCCGTATGCATATGCTAATCCATAAGGTTGCATAAGTCTTATTGGTGTTCTTACGTTTGTTGAGTCGTTAGTTATATCTGATGGATCGTCTTTTAGTCCTGAGAAATCGAACGCATCTTGAATTTGTCCGTTTAGATTGTTTACACTTTCTAGGATGTCTACGCCTTCTTTTACATATACTTGATATGCTGCTGATGTTGTTCCTGTGTAAAGTATTCTGTTGCTTGTAAATTCAAAGATATCTACTGTGTTGTCTGGTTCTTCTTTTAGTTTTTGGTTGTATGCCTTTAATTCTTTTATAAATTGTGCTTTGTCGTCACCTTCTTTGTATGTTGGGAAGGCTTCGCCTCCTTCTATTGTAACGACTGGGGCTGCGCCCTGTTGCTCTTTTGTATATCTATTTATTAAATATAAGGCTCCGCCTTTTACGGTTTTATTTTCCCAAGAAGTGCTGTATATCTCAGGAACAGTAAGCACGTTTTTCCCTTTTTGTAGTTGATATTCTCTTATCCAGTTTGCATAATGTGCCTCGTGTTGAGTGAATGCCACTCTTGGAAGTGGTGCATTGTCATCCGCTTCAACATAAATTGTTATTTTTTCTCCTGGCTTCGCCACTATACCTGTTGATTGTAAATCTGTACCGAAAGAAACCATGCGTAAGTTCTCTCTGGCTCTCGCCTTTGTGTCGCCGTTTTGAGTTAAAGTTATAGTTTTTTTAGTTATTGTTGATTCAGTTGATTCAGTAGATTCTTCTTGAGAATCTTGTGATGTTTCTTTAGACTCTTCTGTCTGAGATTTCTCTTGTTCTTGAGACTTTTCTTCCTCTTGTGAAGTTTCTAAGTTTTGTGCTGTTTTAGATTCTTCGTTATTATCTGCTGAATTTTCTTGTGTTGATATTTTTTCCTCGTTTTTTGTTAATTCATGTGCTAAGACTGCTGTTGTATTAGCTGAAAAGCTTGAAATAACTGATACTAAAGTTAGTATTGCTACTTTTTTCTTAAACATACCCTACTCCTAGTTTATTTTTTTGAATAAAGAGGGACTATCTCCAAAATATTTTGTGATAGTCTCCTTTAGTTTTTAGTTTTTAAATTTTAGTTTTTAAATTCTAATCTTTATTGTTGATGACTTTTATTTACTTAAGTTTGATATCTTTATTCACGTTTAGATATCATTTTTATAATATTAGACTTCTCTATTATTTAGGATAAACATTAATTAATCAATTAGTTTATCTATTGTCAAGCATAAACATAAATTGTGATACGTAGTTATCGTAAGTATCTTCGTATACTAGTGTTATTGTATAAAGATATTTATCGAAAGTTGTTGTATCTAGTGTAACTACGCCATTTTTTGTGTATTGTGCTGCGTCTAATGTTACTATTTCATGTGTTTTGTTGTGTTTTACTATTATAGATTTTGGAGATAGTTTTACTCCTTGTCTATTTATAACGTCTAGGTTTATTGTCGCTTTGTTATCTACTGGATAGATACGTCCTGACACTAAGCCACCTAGAGGGCTTGCTTGTAAGTTTGTTAATTTTTTAAGATTTTTTAGTGGCGATAAGTCTCTTATTTCATTGTATTCTATGTTTAATGATTCTAAGTTTATCGCGTGTTGTAATCCTTCTAAACTTGTTACTTCTGACAATTTAAGTGATGTAAGTTTTCTCATATCACCTATTGTTACATTGCCTGAAATGTTAAGTGTTTTTTGGATTGCTTTTTTAAGATATTCATCTCTTATTTGTACTACTTCGTTTAAGTTTACTCTTACTAATGAATCTATTGTGCTTGTTAGGTTTTCTATAGCTGCTTCGATTATTTCTTGGTCTTTAGAAGTCATAGCTTCTTCACCAGCTTCTATAGCTTGTTCTAATCTTTCCATAGATTCTTGTGTGTAGTTGTTTAAGTCTAATTCTTTAGCTTGTTCTAGAATTTTTTCTAGTTCTGTTGTATCAAATTTAGGTATCTTTTTGAATTTAGCATCAGCCCAGTCAGCATGGTCTGCATTCATTCCGTTTGGCCCATTTTCTACTACTAATTTAACTTCTTTAGAATTTCTAACATCTACTACTATGTGTTGTTTTGGTGAATCAGTTTTCATTAAATCTGTTTCAGCTTTTAATTTTCCATCTACGTATACTTTGAATTTAACGCGTGGTGCAGGTCTTCCTGCTACGTATTGGTCCATTCCAACCCATGTGTCGAATATGTCGTATTCTGTTGAATCATAAACTATTTCTGAGTGAGCATGAGTTCCTATACCTTTTTCAAATGTTTCTACTTCGCCATTTTTGTTTAAAAGTTTTATAGCGTCTCCGTTTAGTGATCTATCTTTTCTTATAGTTCCCCAACCTATTGTTGCAGATTTCCAATCTAAATCAGATATATAAGTATCTTCATTTGTTGTTATTATTATTTTTCTTTCTACTTCAGTAGTTAATCCTAATGTATTTGTTACTGAATATTTTACTGTGTATTCTCCTATTTTAGATGATGAGAATCCTCCATCTTCTACTACTACGCTTGAAGTTATTTTTCCGTCTTTTTGGTCAGTCGCCTCAACATCTGCCATTAAGTCAAACTCAGCGTCTTTGTCTACTGCTGTTAATTTCTCAACGTTTATAGTTGGATATTTAGCTTTTATTATTTTTTCAGCATTGTCTAATTCAACTTTGAATATGTCGTATGCTGGGTGGTCTTTTACTTCTTTTCTTAAAGCATCTAGTTTTTCTAATGTGTTGTAACTTTCTGCTACGTCTGTTTTTGTTTCGTCTGTAAATAAGCTTTCTATTTTGTCAGATAATTTATCTTCTTTGTAGAATGCTACTTCACATAAACTTGCCCATCCTTCGCGAGCTTCAACAAATTTGAATTTTACTCTTCTTGCACTTACGTTGCTCATTTTAAATTCTACAAAGTCGTTAGTAGAACCTGTTGTGTATGAACCACTTCCTGCTAAGTAGAAGTCATCTCCTGACTCACTTGTAGATACATATATTTCAAATTTTGATGCGAAACCTTTGTTGTATGCATCACGTCTTGCACCATAAGCCATTCTGCTTATTTCTTGTACTTCACCTAAGTCGAATATTACTTCGTTTTTAAATGTAGAACTGTTTGGTGTATTTGTCTCCCAGTGAGTGTTTATGTTGCCATCTAGTGCATTTTGTATTTTACTGCTTCCGTAGTGTCCTGCATTATTTTTTATAGATACTACAGGTAATTTAAATGCGTCGTTATATGCTTGTAAATTGCTGAATTTACCATATCTAGATCTCTTTGTTTTATAATCTTCTGATACTGTTACGTATCCTGTTGTTCTTGTAACATTGTTGTTTGAATCTGTTACTTCATATACAACTTCATATCTACCTACTTTGTTTTCTACAAAGTTGTTTGAGATTATTTGTATTTGTGATGTTAAATCTCCGTCTTCTTGGTCGTGAGCTTTAACGTCTTTTCTTGGGTCTAATGTGTCGCCAAGTTTTAAGAATTTCTCTTGTGCAGTTATTCTCGGTTTTCCGTTGTTTGTTGTTAATTTTGGATTAACTATTATGCAGTGGTCGCATGTATTTCCGTTTCCACCGTCATAAACTTGTATTTCTAATTTTTTAACTCCGCTTATAGGTATATTTACATCTATCATGTTGTCATAATAGCCCATAACACTTGTAGTCGCTACAGTTTTACCGTCTGCAACTATTTTAAATGTTACACTTGATTTGTCGTTTTCTTGGATTGAAGTATCAATACCAATTAAAGCCTCAAATCTGTCGTAGTTTTTGTCTGATAAATCGTAAACTATTTTACCATTTGCATGTATACCAAAACCTTTTTCAAATTTTTTGATATCTCCGTTTATTCTACCAGATATGTTAGAGTTTCTTCTTGGACTTCCCCAAGCTGTTGAAGTAGATTTCCAGTTAAAGTCTGATAAATAGTCATAATCACTTACAACTTCTACTTTAACTACTCTTGTTGTAGTTTGTCCGTTGTCGTTTAATGTGTATGTAACTGTGTAGTTACCATGAGTTTTAGTATCTACATCACTTTTAACTTTTATATTTGATGTTATTTCTTCTCCTAAATGGGTATAACCTTTAACATAGTCCATTGGATTAAATTTATCATTTAATTTTAATACTAATGAACTTTGTTGTACACTTATGCTTGGACTTAATGTACTTACTCCAACGTTATCTCCTGTTGTTAAGTCTAAAGCATAAGGAACAACTTCATAACTTACATCTGAGTCTGTGTTTGTTTCAGTAGAGTCTGTGTAACTGTTTGATGTTGTAAATGCGATTACTTTTCCATCTTTGATTATTTCATATCCAAGTAAGTCATTTTTAACATCTTTGTCTATGTTCATAGTTAATTTTACGCCTTTTGAAGATTTAGACACAGATACTTCTAATCCTGTATCTTTACCTTTGAAACCTTCTCCGTCGTAGCTTAATGCGTTTCCATTTAAGTACCAGATTTTTTCACAATCATTTGGGAATTTCTCTTTTAATTGTTTTTTACAACTATCTGATAATGTAAATCCATATTTTTCAAAATAGTTTGTCAAATTCATATTTAGGACTTCTGAAGAATAAAGTGCTAATGTGTCTCTTTTTTGTTGTTCACCATTAACGTTTGGTTTATTTTTTCTATAAAGTGAGTCTAACTCTGCCCAATATGTATCTTTTTTAAGTTGTAATTGCCAGAACATCCCTAATTGTATAGTTCCATCAAGATTGTTAAAGTTTACTGATGAATCGTCTGGAGCTAATAAATTGTGTATTTTGCTGTATGCTGCTCTATCGCCTGCACCATCGTTAACATAAGCGTTGTTTGAGTACATGTTGTTTGTGATTTCGCCCCATTCTCTAGTCGCTATGTCTAATTGGTGCCCAACTTCATGCATCATACCCCAAAGTATGCTGTTTATGCTGTCTTGGTCAGTTCTTAATATTATTTCTTGTATGTGTCTTTGCACACCTATATGGTCTGATGCTGCATATGCTGCCCCATAAGGTTGCATAAGTCTTATTGATGTTCTTACGTTTGTTGAGTCGTTAGTTGGGTCAGATGGATCATCTTTTAATCCAGAAAGCTCAAACGCATCTTGGATTCTTGTGTTCCATACTTGAACACTTTCCTCAACATCAACACCTTCATTTACATATACTTGGTATGCTGCTTTTGCAGTACCTGTATACATAAATCTTGTTGTATTAAATTCATATACGTCTACTGTATTTGCTGGGTCTTTGTCTAATTTAGCTTTGTATGCTTTTAATTTTTCTAAGAACTCAGCTTTGTCATCACCAGAGTTATATAATGGGAATTCTTCTCCACCTTCTATACGAACTACTGGAGCTTTCCCTTGTTGCTGTGGTGTATATCTATTCATTAAATAAACAGGTCCACCTTTTATAGGTTTTTGACTCCATGAATCGTTATAAATCTCAGGTACTGTTATAACGTTAAGACCTTTCTTTAATTGGTACTCTTGTTTCCAATGTCCAAAACGACCTTCTTGTTGAGAAAATACGATTTGTGGAAGTGGTGCACCGTCTTCTGCCTCTACAAATACTTTAAATACTTGTCCTGGTCTTCCTACTATACCTGTAGATTGTAAGTCTGTCCCATATCTAGACATACCTAATTGGTTTCTTGCTTTTTCATGAGTATTCCCATACTGTGTAAGCGTGAATGTTCTATCAGAAAAATCCTTTTCTTCCTTTAAAAGCTCTTTTGCTATTTCAATATTGCTAACTAATTGATGTTTTAAAGGATGTTTGTTTACTTTTTCTTCTAAAGCATTTATCGCCTCTTCGCTGTTATATTCATCTTTTAGTTTTACCATTGTACCATCTGTAAAAAGATTATCTACAGTGTTTTTTAATTCATCATGTTTGTATAACCAGAAAACAGATGATGCTGCTTGATTTAAGTTACCTTTTTTGTATACAAACTTAAATCTTTTTAATTCAGTTGGTTTAAATGTTATCTCTTTTATGTCGTGGCATGCGGCTTGCTCTCCGACTGCTATTAATTTAAAGTCGTCACCATCATCAGTATTTGATGCATAGATTTCAAATTCTTCTGCATATCCTTTTTGCCAATATGGTGTACCACCGTAAATCATTGTGTCTATTTTCATAGACTCTTTTAATGTTACAACTATCTCATTTGTGAAAGTATCGCTGTTTAATCTTCTAGAAGACCAGCATGTTTGCGTATCGTCGTCAAACGCTTTCATAAGATTTTCAGTTGAAGAACCATCATTACTTCTAACACTTGCAATCTCAGAATTATCAACCTTGAATGCCTTGTTATAAGCCTCTTCAAATTTCCCATCAGTCTTAGCAAATTTTTTAATTCCTGCTTTTAGGCTATTTGTAACGTTTCTCGATACATTTTGTTTTGACTCTTTTTCAGTGTCATTTTCATTTGTGCCATTTGATTGACTTGTTTGAATAATTTTACTTGATGTGTTTGTTACTTCATCTTTGTTAGTTAATTCATGTGCTAAAACACTAGTTGTGCTAGCAGACAAGTTCGTGACCATTGCCACAAGAGTTATGATAGCTGCGATTTTTTTTGTGTTCATATCTCTCCTCCTATTTAATTTTCAAAGATGCATTATTTTTCCAGTTGTATTTTTATTATCAAGATAACAAATAATACTAATAACTCTTTTTAATACACTTGGTTTTAGGTATTATTACAATAATAATATAGTGAAATAATTTTGTCAATTACTGGATTAATTTTTTTGAAAAAATTTGTAATATAAAGTAGAAAATTGTCGTTTAACATTGATTAACATAATATTCATAAATAAATTATATAATTTTAAAAATAAAATCTATAAAAATTCTTACTTCTAATTTATAATAGAAAGATATAAAAGTTTTTAATATCAAATTTTTAAGGAGGCTTTTATCAATGAAAAAAAGACCAAAAGCAATTGACGGTACACTTAGAAAATCTTTTTTACGTGTTCCTGAAGTCATTAGAGAATGTAGCGGGATAAATATCTTTGGCAAAAGAATTAAATCGCTTGTGTTTTCGACTGATTTAGCTATCATAAAAAATGTAAATGCAGATGCTGTTATGGCGGTATACCCATTTACACCTCAGCCAATAATAACACAATCTATTATTATGGCTTCTGACATACCAGTCTTTGCTGGAGTTGGTGGAGGTCTTACAAAAGGGATGCGTTCAGTTTTATTAGGAACTAATGCTGAGTTACAGGGCGCAATCGGTGTTGTTGTAAACGCTCCAACATCAAACGGCGTAGTTCAAGCATTATCTGATAGCCTTGATATACCTGTTGTCGTTACAATTGTAAACGATCAAACAAATATACAAGAAAGAATAGATGCAGGCGCAACTATCTTTAATGTATCTGCTTCTGCTGATACACCTAGAATAGTAGCAAAAATTAGAAAGGATTACCCTGATTTTCCGATAATAGCTACAGGTGGTCCAACAGAAGAAAGTATAAGAAAAACTATCGAAGCTGGTGCAAATGCTATAACTTGGACACCACCTTCTGTTTCTGAATTATTCAAAGACGTTATGACTAAATACAGAAACAACGTAGAAGCACCGCATTAATAATTGGTGGTGGTGCATTGCTATGGATACTTATTATCATTATGATGACAGGGTATTTAATTTAAATTACATACCAAAAAGAGGCTAATCGCGTTTTAATTTTGCGATTAGCCTCTTTTTACAATAACTTGTTAAATTTAGCTAGTAAGTCTAGCTTTGACTTAATTTCCTTTTAAGTTTATGATTGCGTTTTGTATTTATTTTGTCCCCGATGACAGTTTTAAAATACATGTTTTAGTAATTATTTTTAATAATTGTTTTGATTTTATGATTTTTATAATTCCGATTTTATATTCCCCGAAAAATTATAACCCCACTCCCAATAGCGTTATAATTATGAAAATAGTTTCATACAATCCCCTAAAAATCGTATTCCCTTGCCTTTGATAATATAATACTACATATGCTATAGCGTTTTTTGTCGATTCTTGCAATAAAATCCAAGTTTTTTTCGACATTTGCCAGGTATTTTATGGTAATTCTGGTCATTTGTTCTTTTTATGAATACGATTTCCATTTTATATAATTATAAATTAATTGACATATAAAGATTATTACTAATAATATAGGAAATATTCTATTAAAAAATATGTTATCTATAGCTAAAATAGAAAGTCCAATCGCCAATAAAACCAATGGAATCTGCGTCCATAATAAAAAATACTCCCTTTGACGTATCAAGGGAGTATTTTTATATATAATATCCAACTATTTTACTTTATCTAAGCTATTTTTGATATATTATTTTTTAGGTCTTTGGCAAGTGACACATTTAGGTTTAGCAATCTTTTTATATCAAAATTCTATTTATAAAGTTTATTTACAAAAGGTAGCTATTTTATAGCTGAAAAGGGAGTCCTTTTGCAAATATCGTATTTTGCGTTTTTATTGTAGATAAAATTAATCGTCGATAAGTTTTATCTTTAATTATATTATAATAATATTGCTGATATGTCAATCATAATTTTTATATATTGTAGGTATTTTGGATTTATTGTTTATGTTTGGT
Organism: uncultured Intestinibacter sp.; assembly: GCF_902468165.1. Lineage (NCBI taxonomy): Bacteria > Bacillati > Bacillota > Clostridia > Peptostreptococcales > Peptostreptococcaceae > Intestinibacter > uncultured Intestinibacter sp. Next base: position 1,094 of record NZ_CABQXJ010000057.1, on the reverse strand, counting down.
TTATATCTAGTTTTTATTATTATCTAGATTGTTTTTATTTAGTTAATCTTATCTATTTATTTTATCTAAATAGTATAATAATACCCACTCTTTTTATTTTTAAACTTTAATTTTGTGCTGTGTTAAAAATTCTGATGAAAATTATTTTAGATTACTTATATTCAATATATTTATTGTTTTTTTACTTATTTTCATAATATAAATCTTTTTTCGTACTTTATGTGGATATATCTACCTTGAATCAAACTTCATAATAATGTATGATTATTATATTATCTTTAAAGGAGCATGATAAATGAAATTTTCAGTTGGAGTTGAATATGCAATACATTGTTTATTGTATATGGTAAATATGGAAGATGGTAAATCAATAGGGATAAGGGATTTATCAACGTTTCAAGGAATTTCGGAAACGTATCTGTCAAAAATATACGCAAAATTGAGCAAATCAGGAATTGTGAAATCTGTCCCCGGTGTAAAAGGTGGATATACATTAGCCCGTAGTGCTGATAAAATTACGTTTTGTGATATAGTTGAGGCTGTTGAAGGGAGTGAACCGTTCTTCCACTGCGCTGATATCATGCAAAATAGCGTGCTTGCAAAACAGGACCTTCCACCAAGGAATCCTACAAAATGTCCTTGTGTGATTAAAGCTGTGATGTTTGAGGCGGAAAATCAAATGAAAAAATATTTAAGCACGAAGACATTGGCATGGTTATATGATCAAATGTATCACGATATGCTTCCAAAAGAATACGAAACATCAATGCTTGAATGGTTTAATAAGGAAAATAAATAGATTTGGAGTAAAAAAGTAGGGTCTTACCCTACTTTTTTGTTTGTTTATTTTGACATCAACTTTTCTATTTCGTTTAAATCTAGTCCTGTCGATTTTGATATTGTTTCTTTGTCTAATCCTATGTTTATTAGGGATTTTGCGATTTCTATTGCTTTACTTTTTTCGCCTTCCTGAATTCCCTTTTGCAGCCCTTCTTGAATTCCTTTTTGCAGCCCTTCTTTAATACCTTCTTGTCTACCCTTTTTGATTCCTTTTCGCTCGGCTTCGTTTAATGCGCTTATCTTGTCTTTTAGAG
>NZ_CABQXJ010000056.1:0-20116 GCF_902468165.1 uncultured Intestinibacter sp. | reverse complement strand
TGTTACTCCTTTTTAAACAAGGCATAGTGATTATGTCTTGTTTTTTGTTTAAAAAATAAAAAAATATCCGTAAAGTCGAATTTTTAGATAAAAATACAACATTATGTAAAAAAGGACTTTGAATATTGACAATTTTCTGTAAAAAATATATTGTTTAATTAAAATAAGAAATATAAAAAATACAATTTCTAAAAGCAAAAATTTATTTATTTTTCAATGACAAAAATTCATAATTTCTTGAAGTATCTCAAGATGATATCACAAAAAACTACCGAGAAGTAAAAATATTTTTAAAACAACAAAAATATAGGGGGTTCATTATGGATGAATTAAAAAGAACATGTTTATTTGATGTGCATCAAAAGCTAAATGCAAAAATGTTTGAATTTGCAGGATGGGAAATGCCATTAGAGTATACTAGTGCAGTTAAAGAACATGAGCATGTAAGAAAAAGTGCAGGTCTATTTGACGTATCTCACATGGGAGAAGTAGAAGTAAAGGGAGATAAAGCTAAAGATTTTATACAATATTTAATTACAAATGATGTATCAAACTTAAAAGCAGATGAAATTTTATATTCTCCGATGTGTTATGAAAATGGGACAACAGTAGATGATTTATTAGTATATAAGAGAGGGCAAAATGATTATTTACTAATTATAAATGCAGGAAATATAGACAAAGATTATGAGTGGATAGTTGAAAATAGCAAAAAATTTAATGTAGAGACAAAAAATATATCTGATAAAGTTGCACAATTGGCATTGCAAGGACCTTTAGCAGAAGAAATATTAAGCAAATTAACAAATCAAGATTTATCACAAATAGAGTTTTATAAATTTAAACAAAATGTAGATGTTTGTGGAGAGCCTTGTATAGTATCTAGAACTGGATATACAGGTGAAGATGGATTTGAAATATATTGTGATAAAAATGTAGCACAAAAAATATGGAATGCTATATTAGAAGAAGGAAAAGAAAGAGTAGTTCCAGCAGGACTTGGAGCTAGAGATACTTTAAGATCAGAAGTAAATCTTCCGCTTTATGGACATGAAATAAGCGAAGAAATCCCCCCTTTAGAAGCAGGATTATCAATATTTGTTAAATTAGATAAAGATGATTTTATTGGAAAAGATAGTCTTAAAGCATTAAAAGAAAGTGGAAATGCTAGAAAACTAGTAGCGTTTGAGTTGACAGGAAAAGGAATGGTAAGAGGGGGATATGATGTAGAGATAGATGGTGAAGTAGTAGGTTTTGTAACTACTGGACTAAAATCTCCAACTTTAGATAAATTCATAGGTATGGCTATAATAGATTCAGACAAAGCAAGAGTCGGTCAAGAAATTGGAATAAGAGTAAGAAAAAAATTAGTTCCAGCAGTTATAGTAAAAAGACCTTTCTATAAAAAACAATATAAAAAAGAAGAAGTAAAAGTAAAAGAATACAAACAATATCCTTATATACCAGCAACACATGAAGACGAACAAAAGATGTTAAAGGCTTGTAATGTAGGTTCAATAGATGATTTATTCTCAGATATACCAGATGATTTAAAATTAAATAGAGATTTAAATTTAGACGAATCTAAATCAGAATTAGAAGTGAGTGAAATAATAACTAAGATGGCAGATAAAAATATAGATGATTTAACTTGCTTTTTAGGTGCTGGAGCATATGATCACTATATACCATCACTTATAAAAAGCATAACTTCAAGAAGTGAATTTTATACAGCATATACTCCTTATCAGGCTGAAATAAGTCAAGGTACATTACAAAGTATATTTGAGTTCCAATCTATGATTGCAGAAATAACAAAGATGGATATTGCAAATGCATCTATGTATGATGGAGCTACAGCAGCTGTAGAAGCTTGTATAATGGCTGTAGGAAAAACTAGAAGAAATAAAATAGTTGTGCCAAAAACTGTTCATCCAGAAACAAGACAAATACTTAAAACTTATCTACAATTTAAAGATGTAGAAGTAGTGGAAGTTGACTATGATAGAGAATATGGTACAACTGATTTAAATAAATTAAAAGAAGTAGTTGGAGAAGAAACTGCTTGTATATTAGTACAAAATCCAAACTTCTTTGGTGTAATAGAAGATGTAGATGAAATAGGTTCAATAGCCCGTGACAACAAAGCTATGTACGTTATGAGTGTAAATCCAATAACTTTAAGTATATTAAAATCTCCAGGAGAAGTTGGTGCAGATATAGCAGTTGGTGATGCTCAACCTCTAGGAAATTCACTAAACTTTGGGGGACCATATGTAGGATTTTTAGCAATAAAATCAGGTCTTATAAGAAAGATGCCAGGTAGGGTAGTTGGACAAACTGTAGATGCAGATGGAAAGAGATGCTATGCACTTACATTACAAACAAGAGAACAACATGTTAGACGTGAAAAAGCAACTTCAAATATATGCTCAAATCAAGGCTTAAATGCACTTATAGCATCAATTTACTTAGCTACTATGGGTAAAAAAGGATATCAAGAAGTAGCTATGCAAAATATACAAAAATCTCATTATGCATATAAAAAATTTGATGAAAGTAAAAATTTTGAACCAGTATTTAAAGGAAAATTCTTTAATGAATTTGTAGTAAAAAGCCCAATGCCAGTAGATGAATTAAATGAAAAATTATTAGAAAACAAAATCTTAGGTGGATACGATTTAGGAAAAGATTATGAAGAATTAAAAGGCTGTGTCTTAATGTGTGTAACAGAAAAGAGAACAGCAAAAGAAATTGATAATTTAGTAAATCTAATGGAGGGCATGTAAAATGAATGAATACAATAGTTTATTGATAGAAGTTTCAAAAGAAGGAAGAAAATCTTATTCTCTTCCAAAGTTAGATGTAGAAGAGCAAAAGTTAACTGATATGCTTGATTATAATATGATCAAAAAGACTGACTTAGAATTGCCAGAACTTAGTGAATTAGATGTAGTTAGACATTACACTTTATTGTCAAATAAAAACTTTGGTGTTGATACAGGATTTTATCCACTTGGTTCTTGTACTATGAAATATAATCCAAAGATAGATGAAGATATGGCATCATTAAAAGGATTTACATCACTTCATCCATATCAACCAGCAAAGACTGCACAAGGTGCTTTAGAGCTTATGTATAATTTATCAGAATCATTAGCAGAAATAACAGGCATGGATAAAGTAACTCTACAACCTTCAGCAGGTGCTCATGGTGAATTTACAGGGCTTATGATAATAAAAGCATACCACCAAAATAGAGGCGATTTAAAAAGAACAAAAGTAATCGTACCAGACTCTGCGCATGGAACAAATCCAGCAAGTGCAATGATGGCAGGATTTAAAATAGTTCAAGTAGAATCTACAAAAGATGGCGCTGTAGATATAGAAAAATTAAAAGAAGTTTTAGGTGATGAAGTGGCAGCTTTAATGCTTACTAATCCATCAACTTTAGGTTTATTTGAAAAAAATATAAAAGAAATATCAGAATTAGTACATAATGCAGGTGGTCTTTTATATTATGATGGTGCAAATACAAATGCAATAATGGGTATAACAAGAGCCGGAGATATGGGGTTTGACGTAGTTCATCTAAACCTTCACAAAACATTTGCAGCTCCTCATGGTGGAGGAGGACCAGGAAGTGGTCCAGTAGGTGTTAAAAAAGACTTAATACCTTTCTTGCCAGTTCCAGTAGTTGAAAAGGTGAATGATGAATATATATTAGATTACGACAGAGAATTATCAATAGGAAAAATTAAAAATTTCTATGGAAACTTTGGTGTAATTGTAAAATCATATGCATATGTGCTTACAATGGGAAGAGATGGTCTTAAAAAAGCAAGCCAAATGGCAGTTTTAAATGCAAACTATTTAAAAGAAAACTTAAAAGATACATTTAAACTTCCAATAGACCAAATATGTAAACATGAATTTGTATTAAGCGGACCTCATGGAGAATTAAATACAACAGATATCGCGAAGAGAATGTTAGACTATGGATACCATCCACCAACAATCTACTTCCCACTTATAATACCAGAGGCTTTAATGATAGAACCTACTGAAAGTGAAAGTGTAGAAACACTAGATAAATTTATAGATGCCATGAAACAAATAGCAAAAGAAGCTGAAGAAAATCCAGAATTATTAAAAACTGCTCCTCATAATACAATAATTAAGAGAGTTGATGATGCTAGAGCAGTTAAGAAACCTATCTTAACTTGGAAAAATAGATAATAAATTAAGCTATAAATAGATAAGCTAGATTTTAATTATATAGAGTACAACCTCCATTTTGGGGGTTGTTTTCTTTTTACAAAATTTAATCTATAATAGTATAAAACATTTTAATAGGAGGGGGATTTATGGCGATTACTATATTGGAAGCAATGAAACTTCCGACTTTTAAAGATTTTGACTTAGTTGCTGGATATAGAGGTCTTGATAGGGAAATTCAAAGGGCGTCTATACTTGACTATGAATATGAAAGTAGTTTATTTGATAAGCCAATCCAGACTTACTTTGAAAAAGAGGACTTTGTTATAAGTAGTCTTATATATGCAAAAGATGATCCAAGTTTAATATTAGAGAGTGTAAAAGGATTAATATCAGATGGAGTAAGCGGACTTGCTATAAAAAATATATATTATGATGAATTACCAGAAGAAGTTATAAAATATGCAAATCAAATGGATTTTCCTATTTTTATGTTTGATAAAAAAGGTTCTTATTATGAAGACATAGTTACAGAGATTTATGATAAAAATAAAGAAAAAAATAGTCTTAAATATCAAGAAGCGAAAATCGCGATTTTATTAAAAGAAGATTTAGATAAGTCTAGTGTGAAAAATATGGCGAAAGACTTTAATATATCTTTCAAAGATAATGTATTTTGTCTTTGTATAAAACCTAAAAAATATATAGACGAAAATTCACTAGCAGATATAGTAAATATATTAAATAAGGATTTAGGTTCAAGTCATGCTGCTTATAGATACCATGGATGTATATTTATTATATATACTTTTGAAGATAATCATAGAGATAAGAGAACGATACAATTTGAAAAGCTTGTCGATATGATGATGTGTAGTTTATTTTTTAATTTAGATGATTATTATGTTGGTATCAGCAATTTCCATACATATATAGATGAGTTTAATTTTGCCCTAAAAGAGGCAATGTACGCCATGAGGGTATCATCTATAGAAGAAGTAAATAAAAAATATTATTATGAAATAGGAGTTTATAAGCTACTAATGCCTTCTTATGAACAAGGATATATGGCGAATTTTAATTCAGATATTGTTGGAAAGATAAATCAATATGATAAAAAATACAATACAGAACTACTTCAGACATCTATAAAATATATACAATCTGGCGGTAATATCAAACAAACTTCAAAAATAATGAATCTACATAGCAATACTGTAAGATATAGAATAAATAAAGTAAAAGAAATATTAAATATAGATAAGTCGGAGTTTGAATTTTATGAAGAACTTTCAATAGGAATAAAATTATATATGATATATCAAAATATATAGATTTTTATTTAAATTTTATATTTGTAAATTTTACAAAAAAAACATCATAATTTTTAATATTATACAATTATTTTAAATTATTATTTTTATATAATTATTTTGTGACATAAATATGTAGGAAGGTGATTATATTGAAAAATAATAAAGAAGTATTTTACAAACTATGTTTAATACTGTGCGCAATTATTTGGGGAAGTACTTTTGTAGTAATTAAAGATGCTACAAATACTATGACATCAGGATTTATAAATGCAGGTAGATTTACAATAGCGACACTTATTTTACTTGTTATATATTTTAAAAAGATAAAAAATATAAATAAAACTGAATTAAAAGGCGGAATTTTAATGGGAATTTCGCTATTTGGAGGATATTATCTACAAGTTTTAGGCATGGAGTATGGCTCAAGCGCGGGAAAATGCGCATTTTTATCAGCGACATTTTGTGTAATGGTGCCGTTTTTATCTTGGGCAGTATTCAAAAAAACACCTGATAAATATAGTGTGATTGCAGCTATTTTATGTGTTATCGGTGTTGCGCTTGTATCTGTTGAAAAAAATGCAACAATAACACTTGGTGATGGAATAATCTTAGTTTCGACGTTTTTCTATGCTGTAAATATAATGTTTACATCAGAGTTTTCAAGCAAAGAAAGTGCAGATGTGAAGGTTCTTGCATTTTTACAAATAGCAGTAGTAGCAATTTTAAGTTGGCTAATTGTAATAATAAAAGGTGATATACCACAAGCTTATAATATTAGAGCTGTTATGGGAGTTGTTTATTTAGGTGTATTTGCAACAGCGTTATGTCTGCTGATTCAAGTTATTGGATTAAAGCATATAAATTCTACATCAGCATCAATAATTCTAAGTTTAGAGTCAGTGTTTGGAGTAATTATATCAATAGCATTTTATAATGAAGTAATTACAACAAAATTGTTGATTGGATTTATAGTTATTTTTATTGGAATAATAGTTTGTGAAACTAAATTGAGTTTTATAACAAATAAAATAAGTATAAAAAAATTAGATACAGGAAAATATAAAGATAAATCTAAAAAAGAGTACTTTAATGCTGAGATACAGCGCTCTAAAACGTCAATCTAAAATCTATATGAATATAAAAATCCCCTAATTTTAGGGGATTTTTTCTGTTAAACACCTTTCAAGTAAAAAATTTGATATAATGAAAAATATGAGTTTAAAATAATAAAAATAAGACTATAAATAAAAAAGAAAAATAATTTTGCAAATTAATAATATAAAGAGGTTTTGTCATGAAAAGTATAATAGAAAAGACTTTAGATACAGGAAAGAAGATAGCTTTGACTGCTATTATTACATACGGTGCAATTAGAGTTTTAGAAGATGAAGAAGAAAAAACAACTAGAATAAAAGAAGTACAAAAGACAAAAAGAAAAAAATCTAAATATAAAAATAAAAGAAAATTTAAAGTTAAAAAGTTAAAATATAAAAATAAACAAAAGACAAAGGTTAAAAAATCTAAGTTTAAAAATAAGATGAAGGCCAAAAAATTTAAGTTCAAATTCAAGGGCGAGTAGTATAAATAGAGAAGATTTATATAGCATATTGTATACATAAAAGAAAAATATTATAAAATAATAAGACTATAAAATTGACATAATTTCAAAAATTAACTAAGATAAAAGCATAAAATAAAAGAGTTATAATGTTTATATTTTAAAATTAAGTTCTAAATTAGTATTGCAATGGGGCATCTTAGTATTTTAGGATGTCTATTTATGTTTAGGGGGAAAAATTATGAATAACAAGTTTGTCAGTATAGTTATTGATAAGGAAGAAGGTTCAAGATTTCTTGTATCAGATGACAGAAGTATAGATACTGTAGATTTATCAAATGACAAACAGACTTCTATTGCCAGAATTAACATAAAAGACGATATTACTACTGTTTGTCGTTATGAAAATGGGGAATCTAAAGGAACTATAAGTCTTAATATTGGAAAAGAACAAGTCAAAATTGACTCAAGTAGCAATAAAATTACTTATGTAGATAACAATATTAGAGATTTAGCTAGACTATATAGCATAGATCTCAATGAAGGGGAAACTACAGATGTAGAAAAAATAAGAGGACTTTGCAAAATATTAGCAGATATAATGATTACAACAATCCATCTGAGTGATTACTCTTGGGGATTTTCAAAAATGGTCATAAACGGTAGAAAATCTTTTGAAGAAGATTTTTCACCAAGTATAATAATATTTACTGGAATAGCAGCAAAATATATTTTTAATAAAAATGAAAAAAATGTATTTGAAGATGGAAATATAGGCATGTTACTCTGCCAAGAAATAAATAACTATAGCAAAAATACATGAAAATTAAAAAATCTATAGTTAGATAAATTTCTTGAAATAATTAAATTATAAAAATAAATGAAAACTGAGAATTTTACCATTGGAAATTCTCAGTTTTTTTAGTATATAGAAGTTTTGTTTATTTTTAGTTAAAAATAGATGATATAATAATTATTATCATTGTATAGAAAATAAAAGTTTTACTTATACAATAAAAATCAGTATTTGAAAGGTGAAAAAATGAAGAAAAAAGGGAAAATAATTACTTTAACTATACTTGTTTTTTGTTGGATGGCATTTATATTTAGTATGTCAGCTAAAAATTCTACACAATCTTCTAATATAAGTGGAGGATTTACTTACAATATACTTAGTATGTTTTTTTCTCAATTTAGATCAATTGATAAAGTAACACAAGACAGCATAGTAGAAGGGTTACAATTTATAGTAAGAAAAGGAGCACATTTTACAGCATATGCGATATTAGGGGGACTTTGTTTTGCAAACTTAAGATCATTAAATAAGTTTAAATTAAAAAGCAATTTTTTAATAGCTCTTGTAATATCAGCTTTATATGCTGCATCTGATGAACTACATCAGTATTTTGTACCGGGGCGTTCGTGCGAATTTAGAGATGTTATGATTGATAGCTGTGGGGCTCTAACTGGTATAATTGTAGTTATTATTTTTAGTAAGATAATACAAAAATTAAATAAAATAAAAAGGGATAAAAATCAAGATATAATCTAGATAATAAATATATAAACAGGGGATGAAGTATATGAAAGCACTAAGTGAAAAAGTTTTTTTAAAACTAGATATGCCAAATAGCAAAGATATAAAAAGTGATAGAGATAGGATTTTAGATAAGTTAAAAATCAAATATAAAAATGTAGATATGCCTTATAAAATAACAAAAGACTTATATCCAAAGTGTAGAGAATCTAATTTTGAAATAACTGTAACTTTAGTAAAACGCACTTATGATTGGGTTGTCACAAGGATTGAACAAGGTGATAAAACAGACAAAAATTACGGTTTATGTGTAGATTTGGGAAGTACAACTGTAATTATGAGATTAGTAGACTTAAACACAGGCGATATAGTAGTAGAAGAGGGCTGTTTTAATAAACAGATTTCGTTTGGAGAAGATATTTTAAATAGAATATTTTATACTAGAAATTCTAAAGAAAAATTATACGAAATTCACAAGGCTACAATATATACTTTTTCAGAGCTTATATATATAATTACTGAAAAAAGTAAAATAAATAGCGAAGATATCAGCGTTATGACAGTTGCAGGTAATACTACTATGATACATTTTTTATTAAATATAGATCCATGGACAATTTTTCAAATGCCTTATACACCAATATTTAATCATACTGGATTTATAAGTTGTGATGAAATTGGAATACCTATAAATGGGTATCTATATTGCTTTCCATCAGTAGCAAATTATCTAGGTGGCGATATTGTAAGTGGTGTATTGTTTACAGAAATATATAAACAAAAAGAACTTTCAGCATTTATAGATATAGGGACAAATGGAGAGCTAGTTATAGGAAATGAGGAGTTTTTAGTTGCTGTTGCAGGAGCAGCAGGCCCAGCATTAGAAGGCGGTATAAGCAAGTTTGGGATGAGGGCGAAAGAAGGAGCAATCGACACAATTAAAATTGTAGACAATAATATAAAATATACAACTATAGAAAATAAAAAGCCTTTAGGAATATGTGGCTCAGGAATAGTTGATTTATTGTCAGAGATGTTTTTAAATGGATGGATAGATTTTTCGGGCGAGTTAAAAGAAAATGCCTCAAAAAACATAATAAAAGTAAACTCACAATTAGCTGTAGAATATGCAACTAAAGAAGAAAGTGAAAATCATGAATCTTTAATATTTACTCAAAGCGATATAAATCAATTTTTAAAGACAAAATCAGCAGCTCATACTATGGTAGCTTTTTTATTAGAAGAAGTTGGACTTACATTAAACGATTTGGATAAGTTCTATGTGGCAGGTGCTTTTGGCGTACATTTAGATATAGAATCTGCTGTTACAATAGGGATGTATCCTGATTTACCTAGAGAAAAATTTGAATGCCCAGGTAATTCATCACTTAAAGGAGCATATAAGTTACTTACGGATAGAAACTTACTCTCAGAAATAGATGATATTGTTGAAAAGATAAATTATATCGGCTTAGAAGATGCAAAGGATTTTATAGAAAAAATGAGAGCTGCTAGCTTTTTACCACATACAAATATAGATAATTATCCAACTGTAAAGCAAAAATTACTTGAAAGAGGATTGTTATAATATATAACACTTTTATTTTTTAAGTAAAATATTTGAGATGGTAGAATTTAGTGCTAAAATATTAATGTAAAAAATGAGGATATAAGGGGAAATGCGATGAAATTTTTCAAATTTGATAAAGCCAAGTTTAAACCAAACAAAAGCTCGATGAAAGAATTAATATACTTGGTCTATATATCTTTTATTATTTTTATAATTACAGAAGTTGTGTCGGCAATGGGGACGACAAGATTTGGTTATATACAAAATAGTACGATATGTATAGGAGTAGGAATACTTTTAAGTATACTTTTTTTGACATTATTTGTATTTAAAAAAGATAAAAGAAATTATTATATAGGCGGATTTGTATTATTTTTAATTATGACACCATTGATTAAGTATATATGGGATAAGTTTTATGTATTTTTAGATATACCTTCAGACAAGATATGGTGTTTAATATTAGATTATTTAATTATTTTATTATTGTTAAGTCCATTAATTTTACTAAAGAAAAAAGTATTTTATACTGTATTAATGAGTTCTATTTTAATGATTTTATCGCTTTGCAATTATTTTGTATCAATATTTAGAGGGATACCTCTTGCATATAGTGATATTTATTGTATAAATGATGGTTTATCATTGGCAAAAGATTTTTTAGGACAGAATAAATTAATATTTATAGTAATTATAGTGGCAATGCTTTTAGCTTTTATTGTATTTTTATTTATGAAAGACAAAAGAGAAGTTAGAATTACAAGTTATACAAATATAATTATTTTATTAGTTTTAATAGGAGGTACATACTCATATTATATAAATCTTGTTAATAGCAAGACCTTGATATACTACAGTGCAAATATGGTTAAAACATATAGATATAATGGATATGTATACTCAACATTAGAGTCGGGACTTAGATTTATAAGATTTAAACCAGATAATTATAATCAAGAAAGTATTGTAGCGATAAGAAAAGAAGTCGATTCAAAAACTCAAACTAATAAAGAGACAGCTGTAGCAAGTAGCAAATTGACAAAAATAAGCGACAATTCATCAAATAAACCAAATATACTATTTGTTCAGCTAGAAGGATTTATGGACCCTATGTCGATTGATAAAGTTATGTATAGTAAAGATCCAATACCTAATTTTAGAAAACTACAGAAAAATGGTATTTCAGGAAAGATGAAGACGCCTTCTATTGGAGGGGGAACAGCTAGGACAGAATTTGAAGTAATGACAGGATTAGACTTAGAATTTTTAACAGATGGGGAAGTGCCGCACTACACTATTTTAGGACATGAAACTTTAAATTCAGTAGCATCAACACTAAAAAAACAAGGTTATTCGACACATGCAATCCATAATAATCAAGGTAATTTCTACAATAGAAATAAGGCGTACAGTTCGCTTGGATATGATACATATACATCTGTTGAATATATGGACAATGTTGAGAGAACTGAAACTAATTGGGCAAAAGATACAGTGCTCACAAAATATATAAAAGAATGTTTAGAATCAAGTAAAGAAAGGGATTTAGTATTCACAATATCTGTTGAAGGACATAGTCCTTATCCGACAAATTCAGATATATACAATTTCCCTATTAAAGTAGTAAATAGCAGTCTTTCAAAATCAGATCAAAATCAAATATACTACTATATAAATAAAATTCATGAAAGTGATGAATTTATAGGTGATGTTATAGACTTGGTTGATTCTTTAGATGAAGATACAATCGTTGTATTTTATGGGGATCATACACCTGCACTAGATTTATTAAATAGAGATGGAGGAAATGTGGACAGAACTACTACACCATATGCTATTTACAGTAATTTTGATTTAAATACTGATTTTAAAGGTGGGGATATAAGTGCTTATCAAATGAGTACAATAATGCTTTCTTTAGCAGGAGTTGATTTAGGACCTATGGAAAATGTCCACAAATCACTGAGTTCAAAACAAGACTATAAAAAAGATTTAGAACTTATACAATATGATATATTGTTTGGAGAAGATTATTATTTAAATGAAGATGAAAAAATTAAACCTAGCAATTTAAAAATGGGCACAAAAGATATAAAAATTGAAAGTGCAGTATTACAAGATAATCAAATCTGTATAAAAGGGAAAAATTTCACGAGAAAGAGTACTGTATTTATTGATGGAAAAGAGAAAAGTACTATGTATGTAGATAAAAATACACTTAGAGTGTATTGCGGGGAAGATAATACAAAAGATATAAAAAATATCGTGGTTAAACAAATTGGGCTACACAATATTCCATTAAGTACTACAAATACAGTTAAGTTAAGTGAGTAATTATTATAAGGATTAAAGGGAAATGTTTTATGAATAAAAATACTTCATATAATGAAAAAGATATAGTTCCTATAATGGAAGAGGTTATAAAAAGTGGAGGTAGCTGTAAACTCAGAGTAACAGGTTATAGCATGAATCCGACATTGAGACACTTAAAAGATAGTGTAGTATTAGTAAGTCCACAAAAGAGAAAGCCACTAAAAAATGAGATAGTTTTTATAAAAAGAGATTCAGGAAAACACGTACTCCATAGAATAAGAAAAATAATAGATAATGATTGTTTTATAATGAATGGAGATGCACAACAGTGGACAGAAGTAGTTAGATTTGATCAAGTAATTGGAGTAGTGGAATCTTTTTATAGAGACGAAAAATTAATTTCATGCGATAATAAAAAATATAAAATATATATGAGGTTATGGGTATTATTAAAACCTATTAGACCACTATTTTTTAAAAGTAGAAACTTAATTAAAAAGATTATAAAAAGATAATAAAAAAGAGATGTGATTAATTTTAAATAATGGCTATGTTTTAATACAATGTTGAAATTTAATACTATTTAAACAATAAAAAGATGGCATATAATGCCATCTTTTTATTCGCTAAATATTTCGTACATCCGCATAAAACCTTCGGATATTAATAGTTTACTTTCATTACCTTTTTGTAATTGAAAACCTCTGCCGAATTGCTCAACAGTATAACCTTCTGATTGTTTAATTTTATTTAGATTTTAACGTGATTAAATTAAGCTCAGGGCTATTATTTATCCTCATAAATTTAGTATTGCCTAGCCCAGTGCTCACAAATAGTTGAGTATTTCCAACTTCATAAAGCCCTTTATTGTATTTTGGGAAAAACTTTCTTGCAGGGTCCAAAAGACCTTTATTGAAGAATCTTATTATTCCTCCATGAACATGACCAGAAAAAACTAAATCAAATTCGTAGTCTTTTAGGGTTTGTGCTCCAGTTGGATTATGGCTAAGTAATATATTAAACTTATTTTTATCTACTGTATTTAAAAAGTCTAAGTCTTTATCACCTTTAGGTATATTGCCTTTAGCATATTCATCTAAAAAGTAATAATATATTCCATATACATTTATAGATTGGTTTCCCCTTTGTATTGTAGTATAAGTATTATCGACAAATTTAACGCCTAAATTAGATAATTTGTTGATATATCTATTGTAAGCATTATCTTTATATCTATTTCTCAGGCTCCAATCCTTACCGTTGAAGATAGAATCAATACCTTCTTCATGATTTCCAGTAGAGTAGATGATTTCATATTTTTGTGAAAGATTTTTTAGAAGTTGAAAACCTGGCAAACTTTCCTCATCAAAATCTCGATTGTATGTATTATCTTCTTTTTTTAATTCTGAAGAAGAAAACATATCGCCTGTCACAAAGATAACATCTGGTGACAATTTATCTATAGTAGATATTAAAGTTTTATTATCTTTATCAAATTCCATAGAGTGTAAATCGGTTATCTGTAGAATTTTATAGTCTTGGAAATTTGACGGCAATTTAGAAAAATACAAATCCTTTTTATCTACTATGAAAGATTGATTTATATTTATATTTTTATTGATAAAATATGCAGTATATCCTGTTATAGAAATTAAAATTGTTATTAGCAAAATACTTGTATGTTTTTTATATTGTTTAATAGTTTTCATAAATACCCCTTAGATTTTAAATTTATTTGTATTTCACAAATTTAGGAAATTAAATCTCAGTACTTATTATAACATATAGAATATTTTAATTTTATTAAAAAATACTTACAAAGAATTAAATAAAAAATAAAAATTCAAAGATATATTTACAAATAAAAAAGAGCCAAGATAAATTTCTTAGCTCTTAAAAAACTCTATTAAATTATATAAAATTAGCTAAAATAGGCACTAATATAACTGTTAAACATCCGCCTATACCAATTGATAAACTACTCATAGCTCCTTCAATTTCGCCAAGTTCTAAGGCTTTACTTGTTCCAACTGCATGAGCAGCAGTACCAAGAGCGACCCCTTTTGCTATAGGATGTTTAATTCTACCTATTTTAAGTACTGTTTCTCCCATTATATATCCTAAAATACCAGTAAGGATTATACAAACAACAGTTATAGATTGAATACCACCTAATATATTACTAAGAGATATACCCATTGGTGTAGTTATTGATTTTGGTAGTATTGAATATAATATCTCTGGGTTTGCATTTGCAACTTTACAAATTAAAACTACAGATATAAAAGATATAAATACTCCAGTAAGTATTCCTACTAATATTTCTTTCATATATTTTTTAAATAGGTGAAGTTGTCTGTATAATGGCACTGCTAAAACTATTGTAACAGGACCAAGTAAAAAGTTGATTGTATCTGCACCTATTTTGAAATTTTCATAAGGTATGTTTGTACCCTTTAAAAATAATATTATAAGTATTATTGCTATTAAAAGACCATTGCATATAGGATTTCTAGCTTTTTTTTGAATAAATAATCCTATATTATAGAAAATTATAATTGTAAGTAATCCAAATAATTGTGTATTTAATATTTGTTCCATTTCTCCGCCTTCTTTAATAAATATTAAGCAATTTCTTGCTGCGATTTTGCTTGTTTTTTCTCTTTTAGTTTTATCATAAATTCAACGCTTATTCCGCTACCTATCATAACTGCGATATTTATAAGTATTATACATGATAAAAGTAAAATAGCATTTTCTTTTATTAAACCTAAAGATTGAATTAAAGATACACCTGCTGGTATAAAGAATATACCCATATTTCCTAATAAGAAATCAGCGACATCTTTGATTTTTTCTTCGCTAATAATTTTAAATTGAAGCAGTAAAAATAGTATTATCATACCTAATATAGATCCAGGAATGTTTATAATATTTTTTATAAATTGACTTACAACTTCTCCTGCTGCCCAGACTCCAAGGAGAATTCCGATTTGATTAAAAATCTTCATTTTAAAACCTCCATATTTTTACCAAGAATAGAATATAAAAGATTTCAAGATTAAAACTAAAATTGGAAAATTTAGATTGATATCCTGATACATATTATTATATATTATCAAAATTGAAAAATCTATAGTACTGATATAGTGGATAAATTTAATACAATAGATATATAATGGATAATTTATAATAATAGTTGATTATTCAAAATTAAAATTAAAGTGCATATGAAATGGGAAAATGTTAACATTGTTTGGATATGAATAAAATAAAAAGATATTTTTGTGCAAAAAAATATGATTTTGAAATTTAAATACAAAATCATATTCTTGATAATTTATATATAGGTATCTATTATTAGTTATTTTCTATTTATCAATCAAATACATTGTAGAAAATAGTATTGACAATAGTCAATAAAATTGCTGCAAGTATTGCGTTAAAAAATCCACTTATATGTGTGCCTGGAACAATGCTAAAAGCTAATTTTAATACTATCCCATTTATTACAAATGAAAATAAACCCAATGTTAAAATTGTCATTGGAAGAGAGAAAAACTGAATTAAAGGTTTAATAAATACATTTAGGCATCCAAATATTAAAGTCAAGGTTATTAATGATGTCAAAGAGCCAATATACACACTGTCCATTAAAAGTGACACTATGTAAAGAGATATAGCATTAATTACAATAAATAAAGAAATTCGTTTCATAATAAAACCTCCCTTAAGAATTTAGTTTCCTTATAAATATTATACTACTAAAATCTAAAATTTATTAATTACTTTTTAAATGTGCTATACTAATTTTAGACATAAAAATACAAATAGATAATATATTTATTTAATAAGATCGATATTTTTAAAATGCTTAAAAAAAGATTTTATTGTAGGGAGGGGTTAAAATTGAATAGATCAGATGAAAGAGATACGATGTTTGCTAGAGCACATTATACACCAGGAAGTCAAGCGTATGAAGATTATTATAAGAGATTCCCAGAAAAAAAGGATATAGACGATAGTTTACGTCATAGACCAGATTTATGCCAAGAGGGAACTATGACTTATAATGAAGTAAATTCGCCAATGGGCTCAAGTGCATTTAAATTTTTAGCAGATATATTGCCGTTATGTGAAGGGGAAGTAGCGGATGAGAAAGTTGAGGTAAATCCTAAAACTATGACAAAGAGAATAAAGGGATTTGCTAAACATTATGGTGCTTGTGTAGTTGGAATTACAGAATTAAAAGATTATCACATATACACACATAGAGGAAGAATAGAAAGTGATTATGGAAAAGAAGTAAAACTAAATCATAAATACGCTATTGTTTTTGGATGTGAATTAGATAAAGAGATGATAAATAGAGCACCTATGATATGTGAAGTGATTGAAACTACAAAATCTTATGTGGATGCATCTATTATAGGAATGGTTTTATCTTATTATATAAGAAGTTTGGGATATGATGCGAGAAATCATATGGATAAAAATTATTTAGTAACTCCAGTGCTCGTAGCGAAAGATGCAGGATTAGGCGATATAGGAAGAAATTCTGTACTTACAAATAAAGATTATGGTTCAAGATTAAAATTGGGAGTAGTAACAACAGATTTACCGCTTGAAGTAGATGAATATAAAGACTTTGGCCTAGAGGATTTTTGTAATCTATGTAAAAAGTGCGCACATAACTGTCCATCACATTCTTTAGAAGTAGGACCTAAGTTTGATGAATTAGGAAATTATAATTGGAAAGTAGATAAAGAAACTTGCTATGTAAAGTGGAGATATCTAGGAACGGACTGTGGTATGTGTTTATCTGTATGTCCATTTAGCCAAAAGTTAGAGACAATAAAAAATGCAGATACTTTTAAAGGAAACGAAGAACTTATAAAAGAAGCATTAAAAGAATATAAAAAGAAATTTGGGCAAAGAGTATTTGTGCCGGGAAACCCAGCATGGCTTAGATAAGAATTATAAAATCATAAAATATAATAAAGATTACAAAACAAATTAGATAAAATAAACATTAAATAGGGATTTGTAAAATAAAATTACAAATCCCTATTTAATGAAAGTAAATCCTAAAAACATAATCTATAATTCATTGGTAATTAATTTTTTAGCAACGGAATCTATAATTTGTGGGCAGTAACCTTTAAGCAACGGACGAAGTCGTTGGCGCCTAACTTTAAGCAACGGACGAAGTCGTTGGCGACAACCTTTAAGCAACGGACGAAGTCGTTGGCGACAACCTTTAGTTAATTACAACTGTTGTAGTATCTAATATATTAGTATAAATCCAATGAGCATTATCAACAGCTAGTCGGATACATCCATGAGTTATAGCTTCTCCTAAAGTATCATTTATAATTTCTGTTCCTTGAGGATTAAATAAAACTGAATGATAATAATACCCACCTTTTATTCGAGTAGCGTATTTTACACGATATGAATCGGAGCCAAAGTAAGGTTTTCGACCAGATATATAAAATGTACCTTTTATGGTAGGCGTTTCAGGTTTTCCTATTGAACAAGACCATTTATAAAGTAAATCCCATTTATTATCAACTGTTTTTTGAAAAATATAAGTTAATTTATTTTGTAAATTTGTAGTTATTAAGTTATCGGTAGGACTTTTGATATTATTATCGTTTACAAATTGAGTCATATCTGTATTAAAATACTCAAAGTCATAGCTACCTGGTGGATTTCCATCATCTGATAAGAAGTAATTAAATATGTATCCTTCTTGGTCATTATAAATAACATTATCCCAATCACCAGTTGATTTTAAAACTTGAACTCTTGATTTAGTTGGGACAACTCCAAGTGAATTAGATTCAGAAGAAGGCAATGATCTCAGTAAAACATCTGTCCAAGTATATTTAGTAGTGGAGAGATTACCATTATATACATAACCTATTTGGTTGTCATAGCTGACTTTATACCAATCTTCAGCTGCATCAATAATACTGATTTTAGAACCGGCTGGTATGACGGTAATTATATCACCTGATGTGGATTTACTTTTTCTTAGATTTATATTTTTTAATGCATATTTATAATTTTCATCTGATTGCCTGTTATAAATTCTCATAATATCCTCCTTATATTAAAATTTGTTTAATTTTAATATATTTATATGAATATATGGATTTAATTATGAAAAAGAAACAGCTTGTCAATTCAAACAAGCTGTCTTTTATATATGTAATTATTATTTTTATGAATTATAAATATCTTTATTTAAAGTGTTTTCAGAGTGAGAAACAACTAAAGCTGTTGCAGCATCTCCAATAACATTAAGAGCTGTTGTATACATATCCATTGGTCTATTTATCGCTATTATTAACGCATATGCGATAAGTGTAGCATCGTTAGTATATCCCATACCAGATATTACAGTAAATAATACGATCATTGATGAACCCGGTGCAGATGGTGTACCGATTGATGCCATAAGAGCAAGTGCTGCAATTACTAGCATATTTGGAAGTGTTACCTCATATCCTGAACTTGCGGCGATAAATATTGAACCAACTACTTGCATTATAGCAGTACCGTTCATATTAATTGTCATACCTAGAGGAAGGACAAATGATGCAACATCTTCACTAATTCCAAGTTCTTCTTCTGAAGTTTTTAAGTTTAATGATAAGGCAGCAGCTGAAGATGCAGCAGATACAGCTAAAAGGGCAACCTTACCCATCTTTTTCATAAAAGTAATTGGATTTAATTTAGTGTTAAAATAAATAAATAGTGGATATGAGAATATTAAACAGATTGTAGCTGCTATTGTAACTGTTGCAAGATAAGCAAAGGCAGGTTTAAGATGTTCTACACCGTATACTGCGAATGTTCTTGTTATTAAAACGAATACAGCAACTGGACCAAATTTAAATATTACAAAATTTAAAAATGTAATTATTATATTATTAATATCCGTAAGTATATTTTTTAGGACTAAAATTTTGTCTCCTAGTTGGTTTATACAAAGACCAATAACTACTCCTAAAAATACTATTGATAAAACTCTACTATTTGTAGTCATTACAGTACCTATATTATTTGGGACTGCATCAAGTATAACCATCAGAGGATTTGTAGTAGAAGCGACTTCTGCTGTGCCTGAGCCTGATATTGAGACATTAAAAAATCCTAAATGATAAGTAATAAACCCACATATAATTGCAACTGCCAATGCAATAAATGATGTTGTCAAAAATCCTAATAATGTTTTACCAGAAATACGACCTAGTTTTTTTGTGTCACTGATTTCACACATAGCAAGTGCTATGGAACAAAAAATCATTGGCACTATTATTAGTTGAAGACAGTTTATAAATAATTGACCGATTATATAAAATAAACCTATTGAATTTTGTCCCTCTTCTGTACTTATATCTTGAAAAAATAAGCTATTTATAACATCCCATGTATTTTGGTGTCCATTATTTATTAAACTCTCCCTTAGAAATAATAGTAATCCTCCTACTAATAATCCGGCAACAAGTGCTATTGCCATTTTTCTAGCTAATGTATTAACCTCCTGGTTTTGCTTGCTTGTTAAAGCTTCAGAAGTCATGTTAAATCCCCCT
>NZ_CABQXJ010000055.1:0-20309 GCF_902468165.1 uncultured Intestinibacter sp. | reverse complement strand
TATCAAATTGTATGGCTAATCATAAAAAATAACTTCTCTTCCATTTTCTTTTAGCATATAATATTTCGCTTTGGATAAATTATAAATAACAACATTAAATAAAATGTTGATTAACTTAAGGAGGAATTTACTATGGCAAATTCTAATAACAGACAAGTTGTCCCTGAAGCTAAAGCTGCATTAAACCAAATGAAACTAGAAATAGCTAACGAATTAGGTATGGCTAACTATGAAGCAGTAGATAAAGGCAATTTAACTGCAAGACAAAATGGCTATGTTGGTGGCTATATGACTAAAAAATTAGTCGAAATGGCTGAAAAACAAATGGCTGGCAAATAGTAAATTTTAATACTTGAGTATTAAACTCCCCTAAAAACTTTTAGGTGGACAAACAAGAAAAAGAGGCTACCTTTTGGTAGCCTTTTTTCATAAAAATTCCCTCTTCTAAAAAAATAAATTCTTTTCAAATTTAATGATTTATACCTTTTATTTTTCTATATTTTAGTTTAATATATTATTATAATAGTTTAGTGGAGGATGATAAATATGTTTGAAAATTCATCTGAAGAAACAGCTTACCACAAACTTTTAATCTTATATATTTTATATAAAATTAAAATGGATTTGACAAATTCTCAAATCACTCAAGTTGTTTTAGAAACTGAAATGATGAATTATTTCTCGCTGCAACAACTTTTATCTCAACTTATGGAATCAAAATTTCTAAAGATATATAAGGACTCTGACAAAGAGTATTATTGTCTAACTCAAAGGGGACTTGAGACATTGGAATCACTTATGCTTAAAATCCCAATGGATTCAGCTAACAAAGTAGACCACTATATAAAACTAAATAAAGAGAGTTTATTAGCTGAAACACAGGTAAAATCTAGTTTTGTTAAGCAAAGCGAAAATGAATTCATCGTTAATCTTAGGGTAATTGAAAATCAGAGTAATTTAATTGACTTAAATTTAAATGTTTCTTCTGAAAAGCAAGCAAACCACATCTGTAATAACTGGAAAAAGAATGCTTCTCATATGTACGCTGAAGTAATAAACTTACTTACTACATATAAAAAGTAGCCTACAAACAAACTATTGTTGTAGGCTCTTTTCCTACGTGAATTGCCTTAATCAACTGGTTTGTTTTTGTATCATATACTTTTATCTCATCATTTTCAGTATCTGATACAAATAGCCTACTATAATCTTTTGAAATTTCTAACCCTTGTGGAATACCATTTACTTTTATCTTTCCTATATATTTTCCTAACCTATAATCTAGTATTTTTATCTGATTATATCCTAAATCACTTATATACACTCTTTCATCAATGTAATTAAATCTTATTTGAACAGGTAACAATAATTCATAAAACGTATTTATAATTTCTAGATCATCTTCTTTTAATATTACTAATTTGCCGTCTAAAGTTGACACGTATATTTCTTTCTTTTTTTCATCTACTTCTAAATGCCAAGCTTTAAAATCAGTATCTATTTTTTTATAGATAATTTTATTTTCTATATCTATACATATTATCGAATTTATACATGGAACATACAGTTTATTATTTTTTTGATCATAGCCTAATCCATGCGGCATATCATCTACACTAATCATAGAGATTGCTTCTAATGTATATTTATTAATTATATAAATGCTGTTTGTATCTTCATTAGATACAAATAACTCATCTCCATGCATAAATATTTGACTTAGACTTCCACCGACCGATATAGAATTTAAAATTTTTCCACTAATAATATCTACCTCATAAAGTGTTCCATTTACCAAACTTGGAATATATATTTTTCCTTCATCTTCATCTACACAAAAATGATGTGGATAGATATTATTATCTAATACAATTTCTCTTTCCATTTCAAGAGTTTCGTAATCAATGATACTTATACTATGTGACAAATAATTAGAAATATATACCTTCAAATCCTCCCTCCTTTCTCAAACTATACTACAATAATATATTAGTTTTTTTTATAAATTATGCACATATGGTTTGTCCCTTTTCTTAAAAAAATCCACCTTCCCGTTATAAAAATATAACGAAAAAGTGGATTATAAATATACATAAATTTATATATTAATTTTCTGTTGATAGTATAATATAATTTTTTTAATTTTATTTACGATTAATTTATCTTTCCCCTTTTTGTATGTTTATGAGCTGTTTTACCATACCTATTTTATATTTCTCTTAAAAGTATAATACGTTCCTGCAAAGTAGCACATATACACACAAATCGTTAAAATAATTCCTGTCGCAATACTAAAAATAAATAAATTAAAACCAATAAAAGTAACGATTCTCTCTTTATACATTAGATAATAGTTATATATGAATATTCCTACACCTATCAGTGCAATAGCTATAGGTACTACAAAATATATTGAGATTTGCTTTAATACTATCTTATTTATATCATTTTCCTCAACACCTAACTTTCTAAGAACATTATATCTATCTTTATGTTCAATAGAATCTGTAAGTTGACCAAGGGCAAGCACTGTAAAACTTATGGTAAGTAAAACTATGCATAAATATACTCCAAGGATTCTCATTGCCAAAGTCATATTTAAAATATTATTTGTTTCAGATGATTTTACTATTCCGTCTATAATACTAGATGTTATATCAAATTCTTTGCTATATTTTTCAATTAAATACCTATTATTTTCTTTAAACCATTTTTCAATATATTTAGATTCAAAATTCACTGCATCTTT
Source organism: uncultured Intestinibacter sp. (assembly GCF_902468165.1). Lineage (NCBI taxonomy): Bacteria > Bacillati > Bacillota > Clostridia > Peptostreptococcales > Peptostreptococcaceae > Intestinibacter > uncultured Intestinibacter sp. Next base: position 17,560 of record NZ_CABQXJ010000055.1, on the reverse strand, counting down.
ATAGCTCATTTGATTATTTAAATTAGCTAAAAAATTAGTTTCTGCTAAAGTAAGATCCTTACACACCTTATCTGGCAAAATAATAATATTATAAGAATAAAAATCATATATTCTTTCCCCAATTGATTCTTTGTAATGTGAATCTTTACTAATATTTAAAATTTCTCCATTAATATTCAAATGTTTATTCTTTGATAAAAATTTGTTAATATCAGTATTATTAACCACACTATGCCATTGTGTTGTAAACTCATTTTCTTTAAGATTTATTTTTTCATAACCCAACATGGTTCTTAATTTGTTAAAATCACTTAAGCTTATTGCCAACATAGGTGAATTATTCCTATCCCCAGTATAAAACTCATCTTTATCTATAAAATATTTTTCAACTTGGCAATAATCTCTTACACTATAACCTTCATCATTTAAATATTGTACAACCTCACCATAATCTAACTTTGGTATATCTTCTATATCAAAGTTATAACTATAATCATTTCTTATATCAATATCATAAGGAGCTCTCATATTTAGATAACCCAATGACCACTGTGCCATTGCAAGTGTCATAATAAAACTTATCATAGCCCCTAAAAAAGTCATTGCTATTGTTGCCATTAATATTGGTGCTGTCTTTATTTTAGATACAATACTACCTATTAAAAATAAATTTGTTCCTTCATATTTAAAATTAATACATTTTCCCTTTAAATATATTAAAATATATGAAATAGAATAAAATAGTGCAAAAGTACCTATAATAAAACTTACTAGTGATATGCCTATATAAGTCAGTGATTTTATACTATAATCAATTTCTGTATTTATTAATTTAAAAGTACAATATACACATACTATATATAATAATATTGATAATCCAAATATTACACCATATACTTTTCCACTTCTTCTAAATTGAAATTCTACTTGTTTACTTGCATTTAACATATCTATTAGTTTTATTTTATTTAATACAGAAACATTATACAAACCTATTATACAGAACATTGCTATAAAGAATATAAATGTAATGACCACTGTATCCATATATAACCTTAAGGTAAATACTACTTCTTGATTTACACTTACTAAAACCAGAGCTGTTATAGCTTGTGAAAATAGGGTTCCCACAAATATTCCGGCTATTATTGCTAATGTACCAATTATAAGTGTTTCAATAAAGAACATAAATGCAATACTTTTTTGTTCTGCTCCAAGTAGTATGTATGTTGCAAACTCTCTTTGACGTCGTCTTATCATATATTTGTTCACATAGGCTATAAGTAAAATTAAAATTGCTGTAATTACATAAGTAGAATATTTTAATATTAGTTGTAAAGTTTTAAAATTATAAGAATCCTCTGTTATAAATTCATAACTAGAGCTGGAAAGTGATGTTATTGCATAAAACAAACTTACACATATTGTTATAGTTATAAAATAAATTAAATAATCTTTTATAGATTTTCTCGCATTACTTTTGGCTAACTTAGCGTACATCTCTAACATCACCACCTAATAATGCTACTACATCCAATATTTTATTAAAAAATTGTCTACGTGTATTTTCACCTCTCACTAACTCTGTGAATATCTTTCCATCCTTGATGAATAATATCCTATTACAATAACTTGCTGTAAAAGAATCATGAGTTACCATGAGAATAGTTGCTCCCAAATCTTTATTTAAATTTGCCATCATCTCTATTAACATTTGTGCTGATTTAGAGTCAAGTGCTCCTGTGGGTTCATCAGCTAATATTAGTTTTGGATTTGTTACCAATGCCCTTGCACAGGCAGTCCTTTGCTTTTGTCCACCTGATACCTCATAAGGATACTTACCTAGTAAATGTTCTATTCCTAGTTCCTTTGCCACTGCTAATACTTTTCCATCTATTTCACTCTTATTAGTCTTGTTAATTGTAAGTGCTAATGCGATATTTTCATGTATAGTTAATGTATCTAATAAGTTGAAGTCTTGGAATATAAATCCTAAATTTTCTCTTCTAAACTTTGCTATATTCTTGCGATTTATCTCTGTTAAATCCTTTCCATCTAAGTAAATATTGCCTGAACTCACATCATCAATAGTTGCTATCATATTTAATAATGTTGTTTTCCCAGAACCTGAAGGACCCATTATGCCCACAAATTCACTTTTTTTGACATCAAAGCTTATATCATCTATGGCTTTAACTATATTTCCTTTATTACCATAATATTTTTCTACTTTATTTATTTTTAATATTTTTTCCATATTTATCACCTCAATGATATTTTAACTTATAAGCAACTTCCTTGATTCGATTTAATCTTACTTTTATGTGACAATCTCGTAACATTACTCGAATTAAAACTTACAAAAGCTTCCTATTGGAAAAGTTATTATTACCTTTGTATAACTATTTATTTTAGATTCTATGTCTATTAATAATCCTAATTTATCACATAGTTTTTTGCATAAATATAGTCCTATGCCTGTAGATCTACTATTTATTCGTCCAATATTTCCTGTAAATCCTTTTTCAAATACTCTATCTATTTCATTACTTGGGATACCTATTCCGTTATCTTCAATAATTAATCTAGTACCATTTTTTATATCAATTGCATATATCTTTACCTTTGGGCACTCATTTTGTCTATATTTTATAGCATTTACTATTATTTGATTTAAAATAAATTCAAGCCATTTACTATCTGAGAATACCAGTTTATCTATATCATTTATTTCAAGATATATATTATTTAAAATAAATCCTTGTTTATTTCTTGTAATAACACTATTTACACAACTTTGCAAACTTATTTCTTTTATCAGGTAATCTTTGTCTACATCTTCACTTCTTGCATAAAACAAAGATTGTTCCACATACCTATCTATTTCTTCTAACTGAATAAGTATTTCTGATGATTTCGCTGTTCTGTTGTTTTCTTCAATTAACTTTATAAGTGATATGGGTGTCTTTACTTCATGAATCCATTGTTCTATATACTCTTTATAATCTTTATGCTTCGACTTTTCTCTGTTAATTTCTTCTCTCATTGATTTACTTGATTTTTTTAATAGATAATAATAAGGTTTAGCTTCAATAAAAGGTGGCTCTTTTAACACTTCGCTTATTAAAAACTTTTTATCAATATTTGCTACGCTTTTTTCTATGATTTTGAAATAATCTCTCCTCTTTCTATACGCAAACATAAAATATACAAATAAAAAGACAATCCATGTAATTGCTATAGTTATTATAATTTTAGATTCATTTCCTACACTCAAAAGAAAAACTGATAATGTCATCAAAGCTATAATATTTAAAAATATTATAGCTACTTTGCTTTTTAAATAATCTTTTAAACTCATATAATATAACCTTGTCCTCTTTTAGTTTTTATAAAATCTTTCAAACCAATCTCTTCAATTTTATTTCTTATTCTAGTTATATTAACTGTAAGTGTGTTATCATTTACAAACATAGAACTATCCCATAAATACTCCATAATATCTACTCTGGATACAATTTTACCTTTATTTATTAATAGGTAATAAAGTATCTTTAATTCATTCTTTGTAAGCTCTATATTCTTTTGATTATACTCAATTGTACTAGATAAAATATTTAGCGTTAATCCATTATACTCGATTACATCCATATTAGAGTTATTTGGATAAGCTCTTTTAAGAAGGGCATTTATTCTAGCCAAAAGTATTTGAGTATTATATGGTTTTGTAATAAAATCATCTCCACCTAATGTAATTGACATCAGTTCATCAATATTTGTATTTCTACTTGTTATAAATATTATTGGTATATTTGAAAAACTTCGTATCTCTGTACATATCTTAAATCCATCATTATTAGGTAAATTTATATCTAATAAAATTAAGTCTGGACTACTGTCTTTTACTGTTTGTGATATTTTATTAAAATCTGTTGGTTTTAAGATTGAGTATCTGTTTGCTATTAGTAAATTTCCTATTTCATTTTGTAATTGTTCATTATCATCTACTATCATTATTGTAAACATGTTGTTCTCTCCATATATAATTTGTTTTTTGTTATTAATTATATTATCTTACTAATTGGATAACTTCAAGTTAAAGAAAGTACAACTTTAATTTATACATTTTTTAGAGTATTAAAATCTCCTTGCAATAAAAAAAGAGAGTAAAATATACAAACGTCTATTTTACCCTCTTTTTTTATTATAATATAAATTTTTATTTAACTAAACTTCTTATATGTCCTATCATATATAATGAACCTGCTGCAATTATTACTTCGTCTTCTTTAGCATTATCAATTACATATTTTACGGCATCTTCTATTTTAGGTATTGCTACTACATCTTTTCCGTATTTTTCGATTTTAGATTTTAATTCTTCACAACTTATTGCTCTATCGCTATCTGGAGTAGTAGTTACAACCTTTTGGAACTTGTCCATTAATAAATCTAAAACAGAATCTATATCTTTGTCTGCTAACATACCTATTAAGAAAGTTAATTTTTTACCTTTGAAGTTCTTTTCTAATGCATTTTTTAGAGATTTTGCACCATCTTCATTATGTGCACCATCTATTATAAATACAGGATTATCTTTTATTTTTTCTATTCTTCCTGGCCATTTAGTATCATAGAATCCTTTTTTAATAGCTTCATTAGTTATTTTAACTCCACGCTTATCTCTTATAGTTTTTAGTACAGTAAGAGCTAAAACAGCATTGTTAACTTGGTGGTCTCCTATTAATTGTATTTCCATGTCTTCAAATTTTTCACCATCTACTACACAATCAAATATTTGAGATGATATATCTGATTTTTTAACGTTTATTGAGTCAAAATCTACTTCTATATATTCAGAATTTTGTTCTTTACAAACATCTTTTATAACTTGTGCTGCCTCATCTTTTTGTTTATAAGATATTGTAATTCCATTAGGTTTTATTATTCCTGCTTTTTCATAAGCTATTTTTGCTAAAGTATCACCTAATATTCCTATATGATCTAAACTTAGGGAAACTATTACACTTGCAAGACAATCTTTTATAACATTAGTAGCATCATATCTACCACCTAATCCAACTTCTAAAGCAACATAATCTACACCTTGCTCCCAATAGTAGTAAAATGCCATAGCTGTCTCTATTTCAAACTCTGTTGGATAAGCAAAACCTTCTTCTACCATTTGTTCTATTTTTTCTCTCATTAATGTTACAATTCTAGCAACATCTTCTTCTGGGATATTTTCTCCATTTATTCTTATTCTTTCTGTGAATTTTTCTAGATATGGAGATGTATAAAGACCTACTTTATACCCTTGAGCTTGCAATGCATTTGAGATAAAAGAACATACTGAACCTTTTCCATTAGTTCCTGCAACATGTATTATTTTTAATTTCTCTTGAGGATTACCTAATAGCTCAAGTAATTTTAATGAGTTTTCAAGCCCTAATCTAATCCCAAATTTATGAGATTCTTCTATAAATTTTAATGATTCTTGATAATTCAATGTCTATATTGCTACCAAAATTAAATTTTAGATAGCTCTCCTTTCTTATATTAATATTTCTAAATTGTAACTTATGTATTTTATTATACAATAATTGCACATATATTACTCATATTATATATTATAATATATTTCCAGGTATTGGTTATATTTTCAATGTAGAAATTAATATAAAAATATTTTTAGACATTGATATCGTTAGCCTAGACGCTCTAAATATTCTTCTAGCGTTTCTGAATTGTTATATATCTCTTTTGCTACTTTTTTCCCTACATATCTAATATGCCAAGGTTCATAATTATATCCTGTAATATCGGTTTTACCTTCTAAATAACGTAAAATAAATCCGTATTTATATGCATTATCGGCAAGCCACTTTGCCTCTTTACTATTTTTATCAAAGCAGCGAGATGAATTTGTGATATCTATTGCTAAACCAGTTTGATGTTCACTCGAACCTGGTGAAGCGACATATTGTAAAGTGTAACTTTTCCCCTTTTTTTTACAATAGCTATTATAGACTTCAACTTGTGTTTGATATGACCTGTATCCTGACGAGCCTATTAAAGTTATATTTTCATCTTTTGCAGCATTAACTAATCTTTCTAAAGCCTTTGCTGCATGTTTTTGCAGTTGCATTTCTTCTTCAGTACAATCCTCTAAAAAAGGTATATTGGGCCTTACTAAATTCTCTGGTACATAATCGTTTTCCAAAAAATTCTGTTTATTTACGAGAATTAAATCGTTGCCTTTTGCCTTTGAGGCTGATGTTAATACACTTGTATCCTCAACTCTTTTTACTAAATTCGATAAAGTACTTCCTTCTGCTTTATTTTCTAGTTTCCAACTTATAACCCCTGTAAAACAAATAAATAAAACTATAATTAGTGCTAATAATTTTGAAGCTTTTAATAAATCAACTCTTCTATTCATTATGACCCCTCCTTATACTTTATAGCTTAATGTATAAGTATTAATTAATTTATACTTATTACTTAAAATTGACTTTCATAAATACCAACAATAATTACCATAATTTACAAATAATTTGCATCAATACTATTATTATAGTACTTTGTATTTTTTCTAACAACAAAAAAAGGAGCATCCAAAATAAATATGCTATTTTGGAATACTCCTTTTAATTTAGTTTTTTAATTATTTTATTTTAGCTTCTATGCTTTCTAATCTTTCTAATACTGATTTAAGCATTTCTTCATATTTTTCTTTTTTAGCTTTTTCTTCGTTAACTAATTTTTCTGGAGCCTTAGCTAAGAAGCCTTGGTTAGATAATTTTCCGTTAACTCTTTTTATTTCGCCTTCTATTTTAGCTTTTTCTTTATTTAATCTATCTAATTCTTTGCTGAAGTCTACTAATTCATCAAGTGGTATAAATATTTTAGCACCTTCTATAACAACACTTACAGCATCTTCTGGTATATTTTCTTCAGTCATTTGTATTTGAACTTCTGAAGCAGATGCTAATGTTACGAAGTAATCTTTACCAGCTTCTATAGCAGATAATTTTTCTTCAGTTGGTATTATTATAACTTTAGCTTTCTTTGATGGTGGAACATCCATTTCAGCTCTTGCGTTTCTTATGTTTCTTATACCTTCCATTGCAAGTTCCATCATAGCTTCATCTTCAGCCATATTGTCTTCTTCTTTGTAGTGTGGCCATTCAGAAACCATTATACTGCCTTCTACTGTTGGTAGACAAGTGTAGATTTCTTCTGTTATGAATGGCATATATGGATGTAATAATTTAAGTATTTTTTCTAATACGTAAGTTAATACATATAAAGCAGTTTGTTTAGCTTCTTTGTCTTCACCATATAATCTTGGTTTAACTATTTCTATATACCAGTCACAGAATTCAGACCAAGCAAAGTCTTCAACTTTTGTAGCTGCTATACCTAAATCGAATTTATCCATGTTTTCTGTAACTTCTTTAGCTACTCTATTAGCTCTAGATATTATCCATTTGTCTGCTAATGTGAAGTTAGCTTCTACAGATTCTCTTGTTACTCCGTTCATTATTTCATCATCTATGTTCATGAATATGAATCTTGATGCATTCCATAATTTATTTGCGAAGTTTCTTGATGCTTCAACTCTTTCGAAGTAGAATCTCATATCATTTCCTGGAGAGTTTCCTGTTATTAACATGAATCTTAATGCATCTGCACCGTATTCATCTATAACTTCTAATGGGTTTATACCATTTCCAAGAGATTTACTCATTTTTCTACCTTGAGAGTCTCTAACTAATCCATGTATTAAAACATGTTCGAATGGAGTTTTATTCATGCAGAACATACCTGCAAATGCCATTCTTACAACCCAGAAGAATATTATATCGTATCCTGTAACAAGTACATTTGTTGGATAGTAGTATTCTAATTCTTCAGTATTGTGTGGCCAACCTAATGTTGAGAATGGCCATAAAGCAGATGAGAACCAAGTATCTAATACGTCTTCATCTTGTTTAAATTCACCGCATCCACATTTTTCACAGCTGTGTGGAGCTTCTTTAGCAACTACTACATCGCCACATTCTTGACAGTAGTATGCTGGTATTTGGTGACCCCACCATAACTGTCTAGATATACACCAGTCTCTGATGTTTTCTAACCATTGTAGGTAAGTTCCTGTTCCATATCTTTCTGGAACGAATTTTAAATCTCCGTTTTTTAATATATCTATAGCAGGTTTTGCTAATTCATCCATTTTAACGAACCATTGTTCAGATAATCTTGGTTCAACAACTGTATGACATCTGTAGCAAGTACCAACAGCATGTGGATGAGGAACTATTTTGATTAAGAATCCTTGTTCTTCTAAATCTTTTATAAGTTCTTTTCTACATTCGTATCTGTCCATTCCTGCGTATTTTCCGCAAAGTTCGTTCATAGAACCATCTTCGTTCATTACGTTGATTTGTTCTAAGTTATGTCTTTGACCAACACCGAAGTCATTAGGGTCGTGAGCTGGAGTCATTTTAACAACACCAGTACCGAATTCCATATCAACATAGTCATCAGCAACTATTGGAAGTTCTCTTCCTACTATTGGAAGTATTACAGTTTTACCAACTATGTCTTTGTATCTTTCATCATCTGGGTTAACAGCTATACCAGTATCCCCTAACATTGTTTCAGGTCTAGTAGTAGCTACTTCTAAGAATTGGTCGCTATCTTTTAGATAGTATTTTATGTGATAGAAGTTACCGTCTTTTTCTTCGTGTTCTACTTCTGCATCTGATAAAGTAGTTTTACAATCTGGACACCAGTTTATTATTCTGCTTCCTCTGTATATATGACCTTTTTCATATAATTTTACGAAGAACTCAGTAACAGCTTCATTACAACCTTGATCCATTGTGAATCTTTCTCTGTCCCAGTCACAAGAAGAACCTAATTGTTTCATTTGGTCAACTATAACTCTACCGTACTCATCTTTCCAGTCCATAGCTCTTTTTAAGAATTCTTCTCTTCCTAATTCGTACTTAGATTTTCCTTCTTCTTTTCTTATTTTTTCAACAACTTTAACTTCAGTTGCTATAGAAGCATGGTCAGTTCCTGGTTGCCATAATGCTTCATATCCATCCATACGTTTCCATCTTATAAGAACATCTTGTAAAGTATGGTCAAGTGCATGACCCATGTGAAGTTGTCCTGTTATATTTGGTGGTGGTAAAACTATACAGAATGGTTTTTTGTCTGGATTTGGGCTTGATTTGAAGTAACCTTTATCCATCCACTCTTGATATAATCTTTGTTCAAAGTCTTTTGGATTATAAGTTTTTGATAAATTTGCTTTAGTCATCCTTTTCCTCCTTAAAATTTTATATTAAAGTTCTTTTAACTCTTTTTGCATAATTTGATAATTATTTTCGTTTAAACCAATATTTTTATTAAAATATTAATATAAATGAAATAAATTAAGATGATTTCAATAAAAAAGAGCTTTCCATCCATCTAAGGACGAAAAGCTCGCGTTACCACCTTAATTTTAAGATATAATTATAAAAATAATATCTTAACTCTCAATAGATTTAACGATTCTCACCGTCTAAACTTACTACTATTTCAGTTTAGAGACTCCAAAGCTACATTCTGTAAATCTTATCTAGAAAAATCTTTCAGCAGTTGATTTTCCTCTCTGTTAGCAGTCTTTACATACTCCTCTTTTTCTCAGTCTTTATTTATTAATAATTAATTTTTATTATATCTAATATACTTTATTATTGTCAATCCAAATTTTTTTATACGTTAATATACTACAAATTTGAATTAAACTAATCCTTGTGCCACTATAGCATCTGCAACTTTTATGAATCCTGCTATATTAGCACCTACAACATAATTTCCTTCAAATCCATATTCTTTAGCTGCATCTCTTGAGTTCTTGAATATATTAACCATTATATCGTGTAATTTTTGATCAACTTCTTCAAAACTCCAAGATAATCTCATACTATTTTGGCTCATTTCTAATGCTGAAGTAGCAACCCCACCTGCATTAGCTGCTTTTGCTGGTGCTACTAATACACCTTTTTCTAAGAAATATTCTACAGCTTCGTTAGTACAAGGCATGTTTGCACCTTCACCTACTGCGAATGTTCCATTTTCAACTAATAATTTAGCATCTTCTAAATCTATATCATTTTGAGTTGCACAAGGTAATACTACATCCGCTTTAACAGACCATACGCCTCTTCCTTCAAAGTATTTAGCAGATGGTCTTCTCTCTGCATATTCTTTTATTCTTTTTCTTTCAACTTCTTTTATTTGTTGTATTAATTCTACATCTATACCATTTTCATCTACTATGTATCCGTTAGAATCACTCATAGCGACTACTTTTGCACCCAATAATTGAGCTTTTTGAACTGCATATATTGCAACATTTCCAGAACCAGATACAACTACTCTTTTTCCTTCTATAGTTTTTCCTGATTCTTTTAACATTTCTTCAACAAAATAAATTAAACCATATCCTGTTGCTTCAGTTCTTGCTAGAGAACCTCCGAAAGTTAGACCTTTTCCTGTTAATACTCCTTGGTCATTTGCATTTCTTATTTTTTTATATTGACCATATAAATATCCTATTTCTCTACCTCCAACACCTATATCTCCTGCTGGAACATCTGTGTTTGGTCCTATGTGTCTATATAATTCTGTCATAAAGCTTTGGCAGAATCTCATTATTTCTCTATCTGATTTTCCTTTTGGATCGAAATCAGAACCACCTTTTCCTCCGCCTATTGGAAGACCTGTTAATGAGTTTTTGAATATTTGTTCAAATCCTAAGAATTTTACTATACTTAAGTTTACTGATGGATGGAATCTAAGACCTCCTTTGTATGGTCCTATTGCAGAGTTAAATTGTACTCTAAACCCTCTATTTATTTGGATTTCTCCTTTGTCATCTATCCAAGGAACCCTAAACATAATTTGTCTTTCTGGTTCTACTAAACGATCTAATATTTTTTCATCTACATATGTTGGATTTTTTTCTAATACAGGAACTAATGAAGTTAATACTTCCTCAACAGTTTGATGGAATTCTCCTTGTCCTGGATTTTTTGCTTTTACATCTTCTATAACTTGTTCAACTATTTGTTTTACGTTCTTTTCCATATTAATATCTCCTTTTGCCCTTTTGATTAGTCTTTTTATTATTTATATATTATACATATTTTGGAATATAAATTACAGTATATTATGAAAATTTATACATATTTTTTTGTTTTTATATCAAAAATGTATTTTCTTTTGGATTTTATATGTTAATTGTTTTATTTTAGGTCCAAAATCATAATAATTGTATTTATATCTTTATTTATTTTTTTACACAAATAAATAAGAGTTATAAAATAGATACATTACTGCACTATCTTATAACTCTCATTTTTATTTATATTAAACTATGCCTTGTGCCATCATAGCATCTGCGACTTTTATAAATCCTGCTATATTAGCACCAACTAAATAATTTCCTTCAAATCCATATTCTTTAGCTGCATCTCTTGTATTTTTAAATATATTTACCATTATACCATGTAGTTTTTCGTCAACTTCTTCAAAACTCCAAGATAATCTCATACTATTTTGACTCATTTCTAATGCTGAAGTTGCAACCCCACCTGCATTAGCTGCTTTAGATGGGGCTAGTAATATCCCTTTTTCCAAGAAATATTGTTCAGCTTCATTAGTACAAGGCATATTCGCACCTTCACCTACTGCAAATGTTCCATTTTCAACAATTATCTTAGCATCCTCTAAGTCTATTTCATTTTGAGTTGCACAAGGTATAACTACATCAGCTTTCACTGTCCATATACCTTTATTTCCTTCAAAGTATTTTGCTGATGGTTTTCTAATAGCATATTCTTTTATTCTCTTTCTTTCAATTTCTTTAATTTGTTGTATAAGTGGTAAGTCTATTCCATCTTCATCAAATATATATCCAGAAGAATCGCACATAGCAACTACTTTTGCACCTAATTCTTGTGCTTTTTTAACTGCATATATTGCTACATTTCCTGCTCCAGATATAACTACAGTTTGACCTTTTATAGTCTTTCCTGCTTCTTTTAACATTTCTTCAACAAAGTAGATTATACCAAATCCAGTTGCTTGAGTTCTTGCTAAAGAACCACCATAAGTTAGACCTTTTCCTGTTAATACGCCTTGGTCATTTGCATTTCTAAGTCTCTTATATTGACCATATAAATAACCTATTTCTCTACCTCCAACACCTATATCTCCTGCTGGAACATCTACATTTGGACCTATATGTCTATATAATTCTGTCATAAAACTTTGGCAAAATCTCATTATTTCATTATCTGATTTTCCTTTTGGGTCAAAGTCAGAACCACCTTTTCCTCCTCCTATTGGAAGACCTGTCAATGAGTTTTTAAATATTTGTTCAAATCCTAAAAACTTGATAATACTTAAATTAACAGATGGATGGAATCTAAGACCACCTTTATATGGTCCTATTGCAGAATTAAATTGTACTCTAAATCCTCTATTAACTTGTATTTCTCCCTTATCATCTACCCAAGGTACTCTAAACATAATTTGTCTTTCTGGTTCTACTAAACGATCTAAAATTTTTGCATCAATGTAAGCTGGATTTTTTTCTAATACAGGAATTAATGAAGTTAATACTTCCTCGATAGTTTGATGGAATTCGTTTTGTCCTGGGTTTTTAACCTCAACATCTTTAATCACTTTCTCAACAATGTTTTTAACGTTACTTTCCATTAAATCTTCACCTCTTGTATTTTTTAACATATTCTTACTTTGATAAATCATTAAAATATTTTTTGTCTAAATACTTTTATATATATTTTTTATATTTACATTGTACACTCTTTGTTAATAATTTTTCAATATATACATGTTATTTTTTACCATTTAGCTGTTTTTACCTTGTTTTTTCAGCTATTTCCGTTGTTTTCTTAATTTTTAAGCCATTTGTATAACTTTTATTGTTAATAAAATACTTAACCATTTTTCTATGTAAGAAAATTACTAAAACTAAATACTTGTCTCATTGAAGTTTATTTATATAAATTATATTTATTCATAGTTTTACAATAAATATAATTTTATATATAAAAAAAGAACTTACATTAAATCACTTAATGTAAGTTCTTTTTTTATAAAGTTGATAAATATTATATACTAGTTGAAATATTTATCCTATTTCAACCATAGTCCCCTTCTTCGCATATATTATTTTTTCACATATATTTGTTATATGATCTCCTATTCGCTCTAAGTATCGACCTATAAATAGAAGTCTTACTCCTTGACTAATATTACTCTCCGGATCCCTATACATAACCTTTAATGAATCTTCTCTTATTTTAGAATATAGTTTATCTAACTCTCTATCTGTTAATGCAATTTGATATGCTAATTCGTCATCTTCATTTAGGAATGCTTCGTTTAAAGCTTCAAGCATTTTTGAACACATTTCAGACATCCTAGGTATATCGATTAACTCTTTTATATATTCATTTTCTCCTATTGCTACAATTTCTTTGCATATATTTACTGCATAATCGCCTATTCTTTCTAGCTCAGTAGATATATCAGATAAAACGTATATATATCTTAAGTCCTTAATCATTGGATGTTTTGAAGCCATTAATTCTACACTTCTATCTCTTATGTACTCTCTAAGTAGGTCAATATCATCATCATTTTCCATTATTCTCTTAGCTTGTTCTAAATTTCTATTAACCATACTTTCAACAGATAATAATACTGCCTCTTGACACTTTTTTATCATTCCTGAAGTATACTCTTTTAGAGTTTCTATACTTAAAACTATATCTTCATTCGTCATAATAATACTAACTCCTTTGCTCTTAGATTAAAATTTAATTAAAAATAGATTTTTAATCTCTGCCAAGTAAATTTTTAGTTTGCCTAATAATTAATCTATTAATATAATTATAACTTATAATTGTTTATTTTTATAGTTTAGTGGGAATTATATTCATTTAACTATGATGAAAAAATATAATCCCCAGAAAAATTTCTTTATAATTCTTTTTCTAATTCATCAACTAAATCTGCAAATACACTTAGTGCTTCGTCTACTGATTCTTTTTTATGCATATCTACACCTGCTGCTTTTAATTGATTTAGAGGATAGTCCGAACCTCCACTTTTTAAGAACTCTTTATATCGATTAACAGCACTTTCACCTTCTTCAAGTATTTGTTTACTTAAAGCACTTGCTGCTGAGAATCCAGTTGCATATTTATAAACATAGAAGTTTGAATAGAAGTGAGGTATTCTCGCCCATTCAAGCCCTATTTGCTTGTCCACAACACAAGAGTTTCCGTAGTATTTTTCATTTAATTTGTAGTATATATCTGTAAATCCTTCTGCTGTTAGTGGCTCTCCACTTTCAACTGTTTCATGTGTTATTTTTTCAAATTCAGCAAACATAGTTTGTCTATAAACTGTTGTTCTAAATTGTTCTAAGTAGTAATTTAATAGATATATTTTTTCTTCTTTTGAAGTTGATTTTTTAAGTAAATAATTTATTAGAAGTAATTCATTTAATGTTGATGCAACTTCTGCAACAAATATTTTATATGATGAATATAAATAATCTTGTGTCGATTTTGAGTAAGTACTGTGCATAGAGTGACCTAATTCATGAATTAATGTAAATAATGAATTTAAGTCATCATGATAATTCATCAGTATGTATGATTTTGAATCATAGCATCCCCATGAATAAGCTCCACCTTGTTTACCTTCATTTTCATAAACATCTATCCATCCATTTTCAAATGCATCTTTTATGTGAGAAAGATATTCTTCTCCTAATGGTTTTAATGCTTCTAATATGATTTCTTTTGCTTCATCATATGTAATTTTCATATCAAAGTCACCTGTTAAAGGTACATATAAATCATACATATGAATATCATCTAAACCTAAGAATTTCTTTTTAAGGTCTATATATTTATCTAGTGCAGGTATACTTTCACTTACTGATTTTATTAAGTTTTCGTATACATCTACGCTTATATTATCTGCAAATAAAGAACCTTGTAATGCACTTTCATATTTTCTTATTTTTGCATAGAATATTTCTGATTTAACACCACCATAAAGAGTTGATGCAAATGTATTTCTATATTGTTCATAAACTGAATATAAACCTTCAAATGCGTCTTTTCTCACTCTTCTATCTTTGCTCTTTAAGAATAAAGAGAAGTTTGCATGAGTTAATCTTACTTTTTTGCCTTCTTCATCTTCTATTTCTGGGAATTTCATATCAGCATAAGACATCATATCATATACATTTTCAGGTACAGCAGTTAAATCAGATGCCGCTGCTAATATTTCTTCTTCTGTTTCGCTTAAAGTATGAGGTTTTACTCTTAAAATTTCGTCTATATATTTTTTGTAAAACGCCAATTTTTCATCTTGTAGATATTCATTTAACTTTGATTCATCCATGCTTATTATTTCTGGAACCATATATGAAGTTGCCATAGATAATTCTGTAGATAACATATCTATTTTTGTAGCCTTACCTTGATTTTCATTTATTCTAGTGTCTTCATGGCTTTTCATATGAGTATATACATATAATTTTTCAAGTATTCTACCTGCTTCTTCTGAAGTATGTAATGCTTCATATAGGTTTGATTTTGATTCTGATAATTTTCCTTTATAAGTTACAACCTTTTCTACTAATTCTTTTACTTTTTCTATGTCTTTATTTAAGTCTGATTCACTTGGGTACATTTCGTCTATAGTCCATTTGAATTGACTTTCTATCTTTTGTCTTTCCATTTTTCGTCTCCTTTCAAATTCGGCATTATCTATTTATATTTTACCTAATTTACCATATTTTAATCTAATGTTTTATTAGTGCTGTTTTAATTATAATAATATAATATTTCCCAAAAATTAATATTTATATTTTATTTGTCATAAAAATATAAATCCAAAACGCCAGCTACATCTCTTATTCTTCTTTCAATCTCTTCTATTCTTATTCTTCTATCATAACTAATATGATATTGTGCTGTCCAAATTTGACTTCCTTTACTGTTAACATCAAAGTTTTTTATACTAATTTTGCATTCTTTTAAAATTGCAAATGTCGCTGTTATAGCTTCTAAACTGGATATTGTAACGTATATATTACAAACTTCCTTTTTAAAAAATAATTTATCAATTCTCTTTAATGATAATAATGTAATCATCTCTAATACCCATGCACTAATTCCTAAAATATATTGACCATATCCTATAGCAATTCCTATACATGCTGTAGCCCAAATTCCAGCAGCAGTAGTCAACCCTGTTATTCCGCTAGAGTTTTTTAATATTGCACCAGCACCTATAAACCCTATCCCAGACAGTACTTGTGCAGGAAGCCTGGCAGGGTCCATATTGCTATATGAACTATACGATATAAACAGTTGCACAGCAGTTATAGATGTAATACAAGATCCTATTGCAACAAGTATATGTGTTCTAAATCCTGCAAATTGATTAGACCTCTCTCTTTCTAATCCAGTAAGACCGCCTATAATTAAGCAAATCAACAATCGTATAATAATTTCCTTCTCGTTGATAAGATCCCCTCCCCTATTTAATCAATATTGTATTTATAATTTATGTTAATAAATTTCTTACTACTATTGTATTTCTTATCAATCAAAAATTTACATATATAAATCTTTTTATAAAATAAATAACCCACATCTTGTGGGTTATTTGCTCAAATGTATATATTTATTTATTAAAATATCTATTTGTTTACTTGCTTCAGTTAATTCTTCTTCAAATATCTCAGGATATTGTATATACGTATTTATTTGTTGTCTTACTTCCTCAATTTCTTTTTTTATCATTTCCAATTCATTGTTTTCCATATTATCACCACTAACATTTAAATTTTAATTACTTATTATTGACGCATATTAATAAAAGAATCTTTTATTCTATCCATTTTAGAATAACAAAATTGCGACACTATACCAACAAAAAGTCCGGTAACTAAAGATGTTGCCAACATAAAAGGTAAATATGTTATCATCAAAAAGTTTTCAACTAAAATACTAGCCACTAATAATTGCCCCATATTATGTGCTATTGCCCCTGCAATACTTACACCAATTACTGAAAATCCTTTGATTTTATTTACTAAAAACATCACTATTAAACTTAAATACGCCCCTCCTATGCTAAATAATAAATATGACATTGGACCAGCAAAAATTGATGATAGAATAACTCTAACAGTTACAATTATAAAAGTTTCCTTAAAACCAAAAATTAATAATGAAACTAAAGTTATGATATTAGTCAAACCCAATTTTGCCCCTGGAAAAAATACTATAAATGGGTTTGGAATATATGTTTCTAGTATATATAATATTAAACTATATCCAACCATTAGCCCTAAAAAAACCATCTTCTTTGTTTTCATAAAATTTTATCTCCAAATTTCCATATCATCTAAAAATATATATTCAATCGCCTA
>NZ_CABQXJ010000054.1:0-20372 GCF_902468165.1 uncultured Intestinibacter sp. | reverse complement strand
ATTCTGGTGTGATTATATCTTTTGCAGAGACGGCCACAGGACTTGGACATAGCGTATTTAATCATATAAATGCTGATTTTGAGTTTATTCATACAACAAGAGAGATAGTAAAAAATAAAAAGACACTAGATTTTTTAGAAGAACATTCTCATGCTACAGACCACTATCTTTATTATGAAGATTTAAATTATTTTAAAGATGGAGAAGAAATAATATTAGTCGACGACGAGATAACTACGGGAAATACATGTATAAACTTAATAAAAAAGATAAACAATTTATATCCTAAAAAGAGGTATACAATATGCTCCATATTAAACTGGATGGATGAATATTCTTTTAAAAGATTCAAAAGTTTAGAAAAAGATTTAAATACAGAGATAAATTTTGTATATTTATTTTCAGGCAGCTTTATATTTAAATGTGATGAAGAAAAAATAAAAAGTAAAATAAAAGAAAGTGAAAATATAGATAAATATATTTTGAAAAAAAATAAATTAAAAGTAAATTATATTTATATCGATATGGATAAGTACGAACAAAATAAAAAATACTTAAAATATACAGGACGATTTGGCATAAATAAAAAAGATCAATTAGATCTGATAAGTAAAGTTAAAAATGAATGCTTTAAATTAAATATATTAGATAATGAAAAGGTATTGTTTTTAGGTAGTGAAGAGTTTATGTATATACCTATGTTGTTTGCAGACCAATTAAAAAAAAGCGATATATACTACCATTCGACTACTAGAAGTCCAATAATAGACATAGATATTGATAATTACCCTATAAAGACAAAATTTACTCATAATAGTCTTTACAATAAAGGTGTAGTCAATTATGTATATAATATAGACAAAATAAAATATGACAAATGCTTTTTATTTTGTGAAATAAATAAAGATAAAGAAGAATTTGAAGAAATTATAAAAATATTTTCGAATACAGATATAAAAGAACTAAATATAGTTTTATTTAAATAATATATAAAGGGAGAATAATATGAAGGAATTTTCGACATACAGCAAAGAAGATGTTATCTTTTTATTAAAAGATATATCTAATATGATAGTAGAAGAAGATAATTTGACGAGGGAGAGAAAAATACAAAGTGGAACTCATTATTCAGAGATGATACCTGTAGAATATCAAGTAAGTGATGAGTATTTAACTTTATACAGAGAAAAATTAAAAGACAACAAAGAAAAATTAGCTTTTGCAATCGGGGTAATGAGTGAAAAAATCTTAAAAAGACATAATCAAAATCCAATATTAGTTTCATTGGCAAGAGCAGGCACACCTATAGGAATACTTGCAAAAAGATATATAAAACAAAGATACAATATAGATTTACCTCATTATACAATTTCTATAATAAGAGATAGAGGTATAGATATAAATGCAATTAAATACATAATAAATAAACACCATAACAGTCAAAATATACAATTTATAGATGGATGGACTGGAAAGGGAACTATAGCTAATGAACTTAAAAAGGCATGTATTGAGCTTGAAAATACATTTAATACAGAGTTTGATCCATCTTTAGCAGTACTTGCCGATCCATGTGGATATTCAAATATATATGGTATAAGAGATGACTTTTTAATACCAAGTGCATGTTTAAACTCTACAGTAAGTGGACTTATAAGTAGAACAGTACTTAGAGACGACTTAATCGGACAAGATGATTTTCACGGTGCAAAATACTATAGTGAATTAAAAAAAGTAGATGAATCAAATAATTATATAGATACAATACAATCTTGTTTTAAAGGACAATATAAAAATATAGATAGAGAAATTGAAAATTGGACAGAAGATAAAATAACTCAAATTGGAAATGATGATGTCGAAAATATAAAAGATAAATACGATATAGATGATATAAACTTTATAAAACCTGGAGTTGGGGAGACAACGAGAGTGCTTTTGAGAAGAGTTCCATATAAAATACTTGTAGATGATATAAATAATAAAAAACTAAAACATATATTAGTTTTAGCAAAAGAAAAAAACGTAAAAGTAGAAGAGTTTAAATTTAAAGCTTACAGTTGTTGTGGAATAATAAAACAAATGAAGGATATATAATATGATAGTTTTTTCAGATTTAGATAGAAGTATAATATATTCAAAAAGATTTTTAAAAGACGACACTACTAAACTCGAGATAGAAATCTACAATGGAGAAAATATATCTTATATATCAAAAGAGACAGTTGAACTTATTAAAAAAATAAAACAGAATAGTTATTTTATACCTACAACAACGAGGACAATAGAGCAATTTAAAAGAATATCATTTTCCAAATACGGATTAGATTTTAAATATGCAGTAACTTCAAATGGTGGAAATATTTTAGTAAATGGAGAAGTAGACAAAGAATATAAACTACTTATAAAAGAAAAATTAAAATTAAGTTCACATATTGAAGATATAATTAAATTGTTAGAAAATTATAAAAGTATAAAAGGCATAAAAAAAATTAGAAAGGCAGAAGAACTATTTTTATACATTGTGATAGATAGAGATACTTTTGACTTTAAATTGCTACAACCTTTTATAGACGAAATAAAGAAATTAAATTGGGATACATACATAAATGGAACAAAAATTTATTTTTTACCTGCAGAATTAAAAAAATCTACAGCAGTAAAATATCTATGTAACAAATTACAACATAAAGACACATTTGCAATAGGGGATTCAATAATGGATAAAGATATGCTAGATGTATGTAAAAATTCTTATGTTCTAAAGCATGGTGAATTATCAAATTTAATAGATAATAATTGTGATAATTTATCAATAAGCACAAGACAGAGCTTTAATGGAACAGAAGAAATATTAAATAAGATTATATTATGTCAAACTAAATAAAATAGTAACATTTATCTACTAAAAATATTAAATAAAAGCTTATAGGAATTGTATTTCTGATAATAAAAATACAATTCCTATAAAAATAAAAAATGAATAATATTAAGATTTGAAATATACAGTTGTATTTTAAAATAAAATGTAAACTGATGTAGTAATTTTAAATACAATACAAATAGAAAAAGTTGTTAGATTTTGGTATAATATAATTATAAAACTAAAATAGGGGTGATATTTATGAGTTGTCCAGCAATACTAGAGAAAAATATAAATAGATTAAATGATTTATTTGTACTCTTAGATTTAAGCCCAAGTGAACAAAAAAATATAATGGAAATAGCAGAAAAGTTTCCAATATCTATACCAGCATATTATTTGTCACTTATTAATAAAGAAGATAAAAATGACCCTATAAGAAAAATGGCAATACCATCTGAGTTTGAAAAGGACTTAGAAGGGACATTTGATACTAGTGGGGAAGGAGACAACACTGTAATTACAGGAATGCAACATAAATATAATGAAACAGTTATGATTTTATCCACAAATCAATGCGCTATGTACTGTAGACATTGTTTTAGAAAAAGATTAGTGGGATTATCTGATGAAGAAATAGCTAAATATTTTGAAGAAATGGCTCAATATATAAAAGAGCATAAAGAAATCTCAAATGTACTCATTTCTGGAGGGGACTCTCTTGTAAATTCTAATACAAAAATAGAGTATTTATTAAAATTGTTTACATCCATAGATAATTTAGATTTTATAAGATTTGGTACCAGAATACCAGTCGTTATGCCACAGAGAATATCTGAAGATTTGCAATTATTAGAAATATTAAAAAAATATTCAAAGAAAAAACAAATCTATATAGTTACGCAGTTTAATCATCCAAATGAAGTAACAGAAGAATCTAAAAAAGCAATAAAAATGCTTCAAAAAATAGGTATAGTTGTCAAAAACCAAACTGTACTCTTAAAAGGAGTAAATGACGATTCTCATGTTTTAGGATCATTATTAAAAAAACTTACATCAATCGGTGTAGTACCTTATTATATATTTCAATGTAGACCAGTAAAGGGAGTAAAAGGACAATTTCAAGTTCCATTTGAAAGGGGCTATGAGATAATTGAAGGTGCAAAAGCTATGCAAAATGGACAGGGTAAATGTTTTAAATATTGTTTTTCTTGTGAAAGTGGCAAAATAGAAGTCGTTGGTAAATTAGGAGATGAAATGATATTTAAATTTCATGAGGCAAAATACGAAAAAGATTACAGCAGAATTTTTACTAAAAAACTAGAAAAAGATACATGCTGGTTATATGATATAGATTAAATTATATAATCAAATATAGACTAAAGTTTTATTTGATTCAAAATAAAAAGACGTGAACAATAATTCACGCCTTTTTTTATTCTAAGGAAATTATATATTATCTGGTTTATGGATAATGTATAATTTCCAACCTATTAACTTAAGCAACGGAATCTCCGATTCGTTGGCGCCATGAGCGAAGCGAATTTTTTATTTTATATTATTAAAAAATCTAAATTAATATTGATTTGTCTATATCAAATTTACTTTTTTTGAAAGTTAAGTTATTAAAATTTTTTACAAAATATTTGTAAATATCACTAGAAACAGGTTCAAAATCAAAAAACAATTTACATATTTCAACTTCATCACCTGTTTTTCTAAAATACTCACAAATCCACTTTGGCTCTTCAAAATATATTTTTAGATTTGCAGACACATTATTCATATTAAATCCCCCCAGACTAATTATAAAGAGTTAGTATAATTCTTAATAATAATTATTCTGAAAGTTTACAAACTATTCCAAAAATAACAAGTATACATAGAAAAAACTTGTACTAATTTAAAATTAATACAAGTTTTGTAAACTAGAGAGATATATATAATTGAAAAGTATCAACATCTATCTCATCATTTTATCTTCTTTATCTAAAATTAAATCGACATCTACTTTACCGTCGATAGCTTTTTTAATAGCTTCTTCAATAGTCTTACCAAGAGGCATTAAATGTGTAGTATGATAAGAAACTTTGTCTAATGTTCCAAAACAAAATCTATAACCAGTTGAAAATCCAAATAAAGTGTAATGCCCATCATATTTTTCCTTAGCTATATAGTCGGCAACTATTAAAGCTTGTGCTAAATCCATGTTGTCCATGTTTTTTACAAATATAAGTTTTTCTTTAGGTAAAACTTTTTTTATTGAATCATCATCTAGTCTAACGAGCGCTTCATGAGTGCTTATTTCTTTTAAATATACACCTAAAGAACTTTCACTACCATTATCATATAAAATTCTATCGCCAAATTTCATGACTAAATCCCCCCTGATAAAAACTTTTTTTTAGTCTATAAATTATTGTTCTATATATAAATTATAGTCTAATAGATTTATTATTTCAACAAATATTGGATTAAAAAGAATTGAAAAAATACTAAAAATAATTAGAAAAAGGACGAAATTAAATGGTTTGAAAAATTTTATTGAAAAACATAGTTATTTCTAATTGACATTGATTATCAAATTGTGTTACTCTTATATCAGAAAAAATTGAAAGTGAGGAGTACAATGATATTTAAAAGCAAAAAAGTAAAAACAGCTATGGCTGCATTAGCAATTTTAACAATATTTGGGGGGAGTATAAGTAGTTCATATGCAGCTGAACTAACTAACGCACAAAGTGCTGTTGTAGCAAGTCAACAAAGAATAGACTTAGATACAACTTTCAAAAAAGATAATTCAGATGAAGCATCTTCTGCAAATAGTTACCTACAAGACAGCTACTTAAAAGTAGAAAACGGAAAAAGATATATGGTTTTAGAATTAGGATCTGGAGATTTAATGAAATCTGTAGTACCTACTATAAATGGTCAAGAAATAAAATACGAAAATGAATTAAATGAATCAACTAAAGTTAGAACTATTACTTTCGAAATATCTTCTTTAAATGATGATATAAGAATAAAATTCCAAATAAATCCATTTGGTAATTTTATAGTAAATGCTACTGCTAGAGTAGATGCTAAAATATCAACAGGTTCAACTGAGGACAAAGACGATACAGTTACTAGTCCAACTCAAAAACCACAACAACCAGAACAACAACCAGAGCAAAAACCTGAAGAAGATAAAGATAACAAAGACGATAAAGAAGATAAAGACGACAAAGAAGAAGACAAAGATGATAAAAATGACAATGTAGATAACGGAAACAATGGAAACAACAACGGAAACAATTCAAACGGATCTACATCAGATAAAAATGACAACAACTCATCAAATGGAACATATAAAAATGGTCATTATCAAGTAAAAAATGTTGTTATATTAGACAATCCAGTAGGATATTCAATGGTTAGAGGAATCTTAAACGAAACTAGTAACGTTGAAATAAAAGATGGAAAATACTACTTAACATTAGAAATAGGACAAAGTAGTTTAATGAAAAATATAGTTATAAAAGCTAACTCAAAAACTTTAAGCTATACAAAAACAAATGTTGGAAATGATACTATAAGAATAAAAGTTGAAATACCAAGTTTATCAACAAAACTTAACATAAGTACATATGTAGATGCAATGAGCAAAACAGTTGATTTCGATGTTAAATTAAACGAATCTACATTAAAATTTGTAAGTGCTAACCAAGAAGGTCAATTACCAGAAAACAACAACCAAGGTACTATACCAGGTGGCGGAAACACAGGTGGAGGATCAAATGATTCAAACTCTGGTTCAAATGATACAGTAGTTGGAGATACTGCTACAAAAGGTAAACTTTATACTATACAAAATAAAGTAGTTCACCAAAACGAAACTGGTAGAGAAATGGCTAGAAAATATTTAAACCAAACTTCTAAAGTAGAAGATATAGATGGACAACTTTACTTAACACTTACATTCACAGGTACAAACTTAATGAACAACCATAAATTCTATGTAAATGGTTCATTAGTAAGCCATCAAGTAACTGCATCTTCTTCAACTAGCAAAAGCTACAGATTTAAAATAAGCTCATTAAAAGATGATATAAAAGTAAGTGCATACATAATACCAATGAGCAGATCAGTTGAATTCGGTGTTCAATTATTAGAAAGCACTTATACATTTGTAAAAGATATAGATGGATCAGGAAGTAGCTTACCACAAACAGGTAGCGTAATAAACGCAGAATCAATGTTAGCTGGTGGTAGTTTAATAACTGCATTAGGTGCATTTATAGGAAGAAGAAAAAGAAAGTAGGACTTAAGCATGAAAATTTTAAAGCATTTATTTACTATATGTTTGACTATACTTTGTTTAACTAATGTAGCATTTGCTGCAGGAAATGAAGATATAGAACCAGGATTATACAACATACAAAACGACGTTTATCATGAACAAGAAATTGGAATGACAATGGCGAGAACTTATTTAGATGAGACTATGCAACTTGAAGTAGTAGGTGACGTAACTTACAACTACATAATAGGATTTAGTGGAACTGAATACATGAACAATCACAGATTTACAGTAGATGGTAAACCTGTAGAAAATGTAGAAACTGTTGAAGAAGGTGCTTCAACTGTTAAATTAAAATTTAACGTTGATTCATTAGATTCAAAGATCCAAACTCAAATATATGTTGACGCTATGGGAAGAGACGTTGAATTTGATATAATACCTAATTTCGATACTTTAGAACTTGTTGAAAAATACGAAGTAGAAGAAGAAGAGGAAGAAGTTAAAGCTACAAATACTGAGAATGAAGAATCAAATAATGATGCTGAAAAAACTCAAGACGAAGCTAAAGAATCTAAATCTTCTACACCTGTAATAATAGCAGGAGCAGTAGCTGTAGTAGCAGTTGTTGCGGGAATAGTAATATTTAATAAGAAGAAAAAATAGATGCGAAAAAAATTAAGTATATTTTTAATCCTTGTGGGATTATTAATGATAATAATCCCGCAAGGATTAAGGTATTATTCAAAATATGTTGAAAACAACAGTATAGATAAGTTCAAACAAGAAATAAAACAAGCTGAAGTAAAACAAACTTATGAACCTGGAGAAGAAATCGCAATTATGAGGGTTAATTCAGTAGGTTTGGAAACAGTAATCGTAGAGGGCACAGATAATAAGTATCTAAAATATTATGCATGTCACTTTGAAGGAACTGCTATGCCAGGAGAAGAGGGCAATTTCTCTGTTGCAGGACATAGTAGTTATTTGTATAACCAAGTATTTAACGAACTACACAAAGTAAAAATAAACGATGAAATAGAAATTGAAACTACAAAGGGCATATTTAAGTATAAGATAACAGAAAAATTTGATACAGAGGCTGAAAATACTTCAGTACTTACCCAAGATATGAGTAAAAAAGAGATAACTTTAGTTACTTGTACAAATGGTGGTAAAAAAAGACTTATTATTAAAGGAGAAATTATGGAGTAATTTCTCTTAAATTTTGGCAAATAAGGATAAATTAAATATCATAAAGATAAAAAAGCCAAAATATGGATTTGAAAATTATTTAAATTTATATAAATGACAATTAAAGAGAATTAAAAAAGACAGTATTGTGATATAGGAAATGAGGACGAGAAGTTGAAAAAGATTTTAAGTTTAATATCTATTTTAATGGTTACTTTTTCTGTAGTTGGATGTTCAAGCAGTAATACAGATAGCGCTAGTTCAGAAAATAATTCAGCTAATAAAGGAGATGTAGTTGTAGCAACATCTGTTGCAATAACTCAAATACTTGATAGATTAGATGTAGCAGTTAGCGGTGTTCCAAAAACTAATTACGACCTTCCAGAAAGCGCAAAAGGTGCAACAGAAGTTGGAAGTCCAATGAGTCCAGATATGGAAATAATAAAATCATTAAATCCTACAAGTGTAATATGCGTAGATACACTAGGAAGTGATTATGAAAAACAATTTAAAGAAAATAACATAGACGCTGATTTTTACAACTTAAGCACAGTTGATGGATTAAAAGAAACTGTAACAGCTTTAGGAGAAAAATTCGGAAAACAAGATAAAGCAAATGAAATACTAGATGAAATAAACAAAGTAGAAGAAAAAGTTAATTCTAATAAAAAATCGGATGATAAAATCTTAGTATTATTTGGGGCACCAGGAAGTGTAATGGTTGCAACAGATAAAAGTTATGTAGGAAATTTAGTTGAATTAGCAGGAGGACAAAATATATTCTCAAATGCAGCAACTTCATTTACAACACTTAACTTAGAAGAGATAATAAAATTAAATCCAGATAAAATACTAGTTATGACTCATGCTGATCCAGAAGTTGCAAAAAAAGCAGTATCAGATGAGTTAAGCAAAGAACTATGGCAAAATGTAAATGCAGTTAAAAATAACGATATAACTTATTTAGAAAATGGTTATTTCGGTATGAGTGCAAACTTACAAATAGTTGAGGCTGTAGAAAAATTAGGAGATATATTATATGAGTAGAATAGAAACACATACTTTAAGTAGTTCTAAAAAAATATGCATGATACTTGGTACAGTTTTTATTTTATTGATTACAATATTAATATCTTTAAGAATAGGTAGTTTAGACATTTCAATCAAAGAATTACTTGAGGGAATGTTCTTAAATAGACAAAGTAACAACTTTTTAATTATTAAAGACCTTAGAATGCCGAGAGTTCTAAGTGCTGTTTTAATCGGTGGAAATCTTGCAGTAGCAGGTGCACTTTTACAAACTACTATGAAAAATCCACTAGCTGATCCTGGTATAATCGGTATATCATCAGGAGCTAGTTTAGCATCAATAGCTGTAATGGTGTTATTTTCACAATTTATAAAATACAAACTTATATTAGCTTTTATAGGTGGTATAGTAGCTGCTTGTCTTGTATATTTAATAGGAGAAGACAAGGGATTCTCACCAGTTAGAATAATTTTAGCCGGTGTATGTGTAAACTCAATCTTAAATGCATTATCATCAATGATGACAGTATTTAATAGTTCAGGAGTTTCAACTATACAAACTTGGCTTTTAGGAAGTTTAGTAAATGTAACTTGGGCAGATTTTAGAATATTAGCTTGTTATACAGTAGCAGGGCTTGTATTATGCTTATCAGTTATAAAATGCTGTGACCTTATGGGTCTTGGCGATAAAACAGCTCAAAGTTTAGGGTTAAATGTAAATAAAGTTAGAGTATTAATAACTTTTGTAGCAGTATTTTTAACAAGTATATCTACAGGAGTTGGTGGTGTTATATCATTTGTCGGACTTGTAATACCACATATATGTAGATTCTTAATAGGATCTAGTCATAAATTCTTAATACCATTTAGTTATGTTATGGGAGGATTTTTACTTCTTGTAGCAGACACAATATCTAGAAATATATTTAGACCTTACGAGATACCAGTAGGGGTAACAATGTGTTTAATAGGTGGTCCATTCTTTATTTATATACTTAGAAGGAGCAAAAGATAATGGTTAAGTTAGAAAATATAAGTTTTTCTTATAATAAAAAACAAGAATTTATAAAAGATTTATCATTAGAATTTAAAAGTGGAGAAGTTACTACTATCCTTGGACCAAATGGAAGTGGAAAAAGTACACTTTTACATATGATATCTACTTACTTAAAACCTAAGTCTGGAAAAATATATTTAGGAGATAAAGACTTAGGCAAGTTAAAACAAAAAGAAATTGCAAAATATATATCATGTGTGTATCAAGAAAATGAAGCACCAGATGATATAACTGTTAGAGACTTAGTTGCATTTGGTAGAACTATATATCCAAATGTTAAAAAAGAAGATAAAGAAGAAAATGAAAGAATGATAGACTTTGCCTTAAAAGCCACAGGTATAGAAGAAATACAAGATAAAAAAGTAGTTAATTTATCGGGTGGACAAAAGCAAAGAGCATTTATAGCAATGTCGCTTGCACAAAATACAGGCGTATTACTTCTTGATGAGCCTACAACTTATCTTGATATTTACCATCAAATAGAGATACTAGAAGTAGTAAAAACTCTAAACGAAAAGTACAATATTACGATAATAATGGTTTTACATGATTTAAACCAAGCTATAAACTATAGTCATAATATCGTAATTATGAAAAATGGGAAATTAATAAAGCAAGGTAGATCACAAGAAGTTCTAGATGAAGATACTATAAAAGATGTATATAACGTAACAGGATATATACATAAACAAGATGAAGAGGTGTACTTTATACCTAAGCAAATTTGTTAGATTATAATTTATATAATCTCATCTAATATTAATATAAAATATTTTAAACAAGGATGCTTATATAGGCATTCTTGTTTTACTAAATAGGTAATTTCCAAATATTTCAAATTAGGGGGAGAGATATGTTATCTCTAAAAAAAATAGGGCTTATAGCTCTTGGAACGATTTCATTAGCAATAGGAATAATAGGAATATTTTTACCTTTAATTCCTACAACACCACTATTACTTTTAACATCTTACTGTTATATAAGTAGTAGTGAAAAATTAAGCGAAAAATTCATGAATACAAAAATTTACGATAAATACGTTAGAAACTTCCACGAAAAAGGTGGAATGACTTTAAAAGGTAAATTAATGCTTACTATACCAGTATCATTACTTTTACTATTTATGTTTATAACTATTAAAAGCCCAATAATGAGAGTAGTTATTGTAGTTATGTGGGTTACAAAAGTTGTATTCTTTACAAAAATGAAGACGATAAAAATCGAAGAGGTGTAAAATGTTTAAAAAGAGATTATTAGAACTATGCAATAGTTCTAAAAAATGGATTGCTATGACAGTTCTAATGAACTGGATATCAATTATATGTAACATATTAGTTATCCTATTTATAGGAAATACAATAGATAGTTTAATAAAATCAGAATTAGAAATAAATTACTTAAGAGATGGTCTTTATATAGGATCACTTTTAGTAATAAGATTCTTAGCAAATTATTATTCAACAAGATTCTCACTTAACTCATCAAGTGAAGTTAAAAAAATATTAAGAGAAAAAATATATGAAAAATTATTAAATATAGGTGTAAATTACAATAAATTTATATCTACATCATCAGTAGTACAAATAGGTGTTGATGGTGTTGAGGCGTTAGAAATATACTTTGGTAGATTTTTACCACAATTATTCTACAGTGCATTAGCTCCACTTACATTATTTGTAGTAGTATCATTTATAAGCTTTAAAGTAGCATTAGTATTATTAATATGTGTACCTTTAATACCGCTTACAATAATGGCAG
This sequence comes from uncultured Intestinibacter sp., assembly GCF_902468165.1. Taxonomy (NCBI): domain Bacteria; kingdom Bacillati; phylum Bacillota; class Clostridia; order Peptostreptococcales; family Peptostreptococcaceae; genus Intestinibacter; species uncultured Intestinibacter sp. The sequence goes on along the minus strand of NZ_CABQXJ010000054.1, from coordinate 8,189 downwards.
TTATGAAAATAGCTAAAAAATTATTAAGCAAATACTGGGGTGTATATACTAATTTAGGTGATTCATTCTTAGAAAATCTTCAAGGTCTTACTACTTTAAAAATATTTGACTTAGATGAAGAAAAAAATAAAGAGATGAATGAAGATGCAGAAAACTTCAGAAAAATAACAATGAGAGTTTTATTAATGCAGTTAAATTCAATAACAATAATGGATTTAGTTGCTTACGGTGGTTCAGCAATAGGTATATTAATAGCTATAAGCCAATTTAGAAATGGGATAATAACTCCTGGTGGGCTTTTAATTATAATACTTTTAAGTGCAGAATTCTTCTTACCGATGAGACTTTTAGGTTCACTATTCCACGTTGCTATGAATGGTATATCAGCAAGTGATAGAATATTTGACTTACTTGATATAGAAGTAGAAGAAAAACCATCTTTAACTGAAGAACAAATGAAATCTCTTGAAAATATAGACATAAAATTAGAAAACGTGTCTTATAGTTACGACAAGAAAAGAACAATATTAGAAGATATAAATATAGACATAAAAGAAAAACAAACTGTTGCGTTTGTCGGAGAAAGTGGTTCGGGAAAAAGTACAATCACTAGCTTACTTCTTAAAATAGACGAAGTAGATAAAGGTGCTATAACATTTAACGGAATTAACTTAAACGACATACCATTTGATGTATTAAATAAAAAAGTTGGATTTATAAACCACAACGCTTATATATTCAACACAACAATAAGAGAAAATATAAAAATGGGTAAAAAAGATGCTACAGATGAAGAAATCTATGCAGTATTAAAAGAAGCAAACTTAGATAGCTTCGTTAAAAACCTTCCAAACAAATTAGATACAAAAGTTGGAGAAGGCGGAAACTTACTTTCTGGTGGACAAAAACAAAGACTTTGTCTTGCTAGAACAATAATCAAAAACCCAGATATCTATATATTCGACGAGGCTACTTCAAATATAGACGTAGAAAGTGAAGAGAAGATTTGGGAAAGTATAGAAAAAATATCTAAAGATAAAACAGTTATAATAATTTCACACAGATTATTAAACGTTAAAAATGCAGATACAATCTACATGTTAGAAAATGGAGTAATAGCTGAAAGCGGAAACCATAACGAGCTTATGCTAAAAGGCGGAGTATATAAAAACTTAGTAGATCACCAAAATGATTTAGAAAACATATACAGCGAATTAGAAAGTAAAAACTTAGAAAAAACTTCAGATGAAATCGAGGTGATATAGTATGAATAAAGAGAGACAATCAGGATTTAAAATAATGTTAAGACTTATAAAAGTCTTAAAACCACTAGCACCAATAATGATGATAACTATATCATTCGGTATATTAGGATTTTTAGCTGCAACTGCAATAACATCATTTGGTATGGTTGCAGGAGCAGATATATTAGGATTTAATGTAGGTATGAGTGCCTCTACTGCTATAAAAATAGTTATAGCTTGTGCAATACTTAGAGGTATACTTAGATTTATAGAGCAGTATTCAGGACACTTTATAGCCTTTACAATACTTGCAATATTAAGAGATCAAGTTTTTAAAGCGTTAAGAAAATTAGCTCCAGCAAAACTTGAGTCAAAAGAAAAAGGTAGTTTAATATCTATAATAACAAGTGATATAGAATTATTAGAAGTATTCTATGCTCATACAGTAGCTCCAATAGCAATAGGTGTAGTGACATCAATTATAATAGCATGCGTATTATTTAGTATAAACCCAGTATTCGGGGCATTATCAGTAGTATTTTATTTAATAGTAGGATATTTTATACCAGTATTCTCATCAAAATTTGCTAAACAAGGTGGGGTTGAATATAGAGCTGCATTTGCAGATTCAAACTCATACTTCTTAGAAAGTTTAAATGGTATAAAAGAAATACTTTTATTTGATAAAGGTGAAGATAGAAAAAATGCTATAAACGAAAATAGTGAAAACTTACACGAGAAAATGGGTGTAATAAAAGGTCATGAGGGAATAATAAGAGCCTTCACTGATATAGTAATAATGATAGCAATACTTACATTCTTATTTGTAAGTATAGAGTTAAATAAACAAGGTCAAATAACAATAGGACAAGGATTAGTTGCAATAGTAACTCTTGCAAGTTCATTTGGACCAGTTGTTGCACTAAGCAACTTATCAAACAACTTAATTCAAACATTTGCATGTGCACAAAGACTATTTGATATATTAGACGAAGTGCCAGTAGTTGAAGATGTAGAAGGTGAAATAGAACTTTCTTCAAAAGATATAAAAGTAGATAATATAAGCTTTGATTATGAAAATAGAGAAAATATATTAAAAGACTTATCACTTGATATTAAAAAAGGTGAAAAAGTCGCTATAATAGGTGAGAGTGGATCTGGTAAGAGTACACTTCTTAAATTAATGATGAGATTCTGGAATGTAAATAAAGGTGAAATCTCAATAGGTGATGAAAACTTAAAAAATATACCTACAAAAACTTTAAGAAAATCTCAAACTCTAGTGAGTCAAGATACATTCTTATTTAACGATACAATATTAAATAACATCAAAATGGGTGATAGAAATGCAAGCTTTGAAGAAGTTGTAGAGGCCGCTAAAAAAGCATCTATCCATGAGTTTATAATGAAACTTCCACAAGGATATGAAACAAATGTTGGAGAATTAGGTGGAAACTTATCATCAGGTGAAAAACAAAGAATGTCTATGGCTAGAGCATTCTTAAGAAATAGTGACATACTTATACTAGACGAGCCTACAAGTAACTTAGATACATTAAATGAGGCAAGTATATTAAAAAGTATAGATGATGAATGTAAAGATAAAACAATAGTAATGGTATCTCATAGAAAATCAAGTAGTGCAATATGCAATAAGAGATACGGATTAGAAAACAAAAAACTTGTACGTATACAATAAATATAGTACTAGATAGAGTTTTATAGTTTAGTAGGCCTGTGATTTATCATACGGCCTACTTTAAATTGAATTTATGAGGAAATGGAAGATAGATATGAGTAGAATAGAAAGAGAAAAAAAGATAATAGGCGTTATGGTAGATATCTACTGTAAGAAAAAACATAAACACAAAGACGGTTTATGTGAAGAATGCCAAGAATTATTAGATTACAGTAGACAAAGACTAGATAAGTGTAAATTCGGTGAAGAAAAAACTTACTGTCAAAAATGTCCTATACACTGCTATAAAAAAAGCATGAAAGAAAAAGTAAAAGACGTTATGAAGTTCAGTGGTCCTAGATTATTAATATACAGACCAGTTGATTTCTTCAGACATCTTATAGGAAAATAAGAAAATATTTAGCTTAAAGATTTTTGCAATTTATTATAAAAAGGAGATAAAGTTTTTGTGATTTATCTCCTTTTTTTGCTTATTTCCCTTGCAATTTGTGCCATTTTTATGGATAATAGATATAGCTAAAAATAATATAATAATAGTAAAAATATGTATTGTATATTGTTTATAATTATAGAATATACAATTAAAAAAATGGAGGTATATAATGGAAATAAACTTTAAAACTTCAGGAATATGCTGTAGAGAAATGAACTTCTCAGTTGATGAAAATAACACAATAACTGACGTTGAATTCATAGGTGGATGTAACGGAAACCTTTCAGGAATGGCTAAATTATTAATAGGACAAAATGCATTAGAAGTTGCAGACAAATTAGAAGGAACTACTTGTGGAAACAAAATGACTTCATGTCCAGACCAATTATCAAAAGCTATAAAAGAAAATATAAAATAATTACATAGATAAAATATATTTATATTTAGTATTAATATATAATTATTGACAAAAATTTTGACTTTGAATATAATATAATGTATATGTATATAAAATCAAAATTTGTCAATAATAATATAAAAAGCTAAGATAAGGAATAGTAATAATAATAACTTAAACAGAAAGTAGCCGGTTGATGAGAGGCGCACTAGGGATATTATGAATACACCTTTGAGCTTCACTCTGAAATAATAGTAGGAAGTGACGTGAGCACACGTTATAGTGCAGAGTTTTTAACTCACTGAGGTAGATAATGTGAATTATCTATAAACAAAGGTGGTAACGCGAGATATGCCCTCGTCCTTTAGATAGGACGAGGGCTTTTATATTTTACAAAATAAATTTTTCATATTAACTAAATTAAAACTTAATAAATATTTTAAAAAATTTATTAAAACATGAAATTATATTTAATTTTAAATAAAGGAGTGAATAAAATGACAGTATACGAAGAATTAGTCGAAAGAGGACTTATCGCGCAAGTAACTGACGAAGACGAATTAAAAGAATTAATAAATGCAGGTAAAGCTACATTCTATATAGGATTCGATGCTACTGCTGATTCTCTACATGTAGGTCACTTTATGGCTTTATGCTTAATGAAGAGATTACAAATGTCTGGTAACAGACCTATAGCGCTAGTAGGTGGAGGAACTACAATGATAGGTGATCCATCTGGTAGAAGTGATATGAGACAAATGATGACTCCAGAGATGATAAATCACAACTGTGAGTGCTTCAAAAAACAAATGGCTAAATTTATAGATTTCTCAGATGACAAAGCAGTATTAGTAAACAACGCTGACTGGCTACTTGACTTAAATTATGTAGACGTATTAAGAGAAGTTGGTTCTTGCTTTAGCGTTAACAGAATGCTTTCTGCTGAATGTTACAAACAAAGAATGGACAGAGAAGGTGGGCTTACTTTCTTAGAATTCAACTACATGATAATGCAAGCTTACGATTTCTATCAATTATACCAAAAATACGGATGCCAAATGCAATTAGGTGGTAACGACCAATGGTCAAACATGCTTGCAGGAACTGACCTAATAAGACGTAAATTAGGAGAAAATGCATACGCTATGACTATAACTCTTCTTCTTAACTCTGAAGGTAAGAAAATGGGTAAAACTCAATCAGGTGCTGTATGGCTAGACCCTAATAAAACTTCTCCATTTGAATTCTACCAATACTGGAGAAACGTATCAGATGCTGACGTTATAAAATGCTTAAAAATGCTTACTTTCTTACCACTTGAAGAAATAAAAGCAATGGAAAACTGGGAAGGTAGCGAACTTAATAAAGCTAAAGAAATACTTGCATACGAATTAACTAAATTAGTTCACAGCGAAGAAGATGCAGTAGCTGCTCAAGAAAGTTCAAGAGCATTATTTAGCCAAGGAAATGCTGCAAATATGCCTACTGTTGAGTTAAGTGAAGATGATTTAGAAGAAGGTAAAATAGATATAATAAGCTTACTTGTTAAAGCTGACCTTGCACCAACAAGATCAGAAGCTAGACGTAATATACAACAAGGTGGAGTTTCTGTAAATGGTGAAAAAATAACAGATATCCAAGCTACAGTTTCTAAAGAAGAATTAGAAGGTGACGGAGCAGTTGTAAAACGTGGTAAAAAGAAATTCAAAAAAGTTATAGTAAAATAATTTATATTTAATATAAAAAAGGAGTTATGAAATTAATCATAGCTCCTTTTTATATTAATTTTTTGTTTTTACTATTTAACTCCCATTATACCATCGACTAATACATCTACACTTGCATTTAAGAAGTAGTCATTTATATTTACATCTTTTAAAGCTTCTCTTATAGACTGTTCATTGTGTTTAACACCAGTTAATTTCTCTTCTATAAATGATACATCTTCTTTTCCAAAGAAATCACCAAAGAATTTAATATCAGTTATAATTCCTTTTTCTACATTTAAATTAAACTCAACGTTTCCTCCAGCATATTTTAATTCATTGCTTAGAGCAAATTTTGGTGAGTTACCATAGTTCCAATCCCAAGTACTGTATTTTTCTTCTACTAATTTTTCTATAGAGGCTATGTCTTCCTCAGTCATAGTATACATTTTACTATCTTTGTCTGTTTTAGCTACAAAATCCATTAAGTAATCTTTAAATTCTAAAACTGTCATAGGTTGTTTTAAATGCTCACTTATATTAGTTACTCTCGATTTAACAGATTTAACAGATTTACCTTCAAATTTTATAGGTTTTACTTTAAGTGCAGCAGATAAGTCGTTTATTTCAGAAGAAAATAATAAAGTACCGTGGTGCATAACTTTATTTTGATAGTTGTATTGAGCGTTTCCTGAGAACTTTTGTCCGTCTATTAATAAGTCATTACGTCCAGAGAATTCTGCATTTATTCCAAGTCCTTTTAAAGCTTCTACAATAGGCATAGTAAAGCGTTTAAAATCACTAAAGCTATTGTTGTTACAAGCTATAAATGTAAAGCATAAATTTCCTAAATCATGAAAAACTGCTCCTCCACCTGATTGTCTTCTAACTACTTTTATGTCGTGTTCTTTTACGTATTCGTAATTTATTTCAGATAAAGTATTTTGGTTTTTTCCAACTACAATTGCTGATTCATTTCTCCAAAGTAAAAATAAATCTTCATTTGTATTTTTTAAGAAGTATTCTTCCATTGCTAAATTAAAGTAGGGATTTGTTCTTTCGTTGTAAATTAATAACATTAAATTGTTGTCCTCCTATGGATTTAAAATATTTTTAATATGAATACAATATAAATTTATATTTTAATAGTAATACTTTCGACATAAATATAAAAAATCCTTTAATTTGTATCAAAATTTTTCCAATGACTTTTAGATAAATAAAAACTTAATTTTAAATACTTTCTTTATTTAAATCTTTATTTTCAGATTTAAAAAGATTAAATTTTTTTCTAATAAAGTGAATTATAGGGACTATATAAAGATAAAATGCAAACGGGATATAGCTGTAGATATTTATTTTAAGTAGTGAAGAAGGCACAAGAGCAGCTATACACCAAGGAATTAGTGCAGGAGTTAATATTGCTGAGTTTGAAATATCAAGTGCCAATTCATCATTTGGCTGATCTTTATATAAATCTTTGACAATATCGAGTGTCAAAATAATAGCTATAGTTTGACTACAACCTACAGCGGCGTTTATTATTCCAAGAATTACTGTTACTAAAAAGATAGATGATTGGGATAAGTTTTTTTCTTTTAATTTTTCTTTAAAGCTATCAAATATATTGAGTCCGCTGAAAAATCCTGAAATACAGCAAGAAATTATAATTATATAACATGTTTTTAACATGGAGATTATACCTCCACCTTGAATTATATTTTTTAATACATCAGAATTATTTGTATAGCCTAAAATAAGACAATTTAAAAAGTTATAAATACTTGTATGTTGGATTAATATATCTAATATAAAAGCACATAATATGCTTATTGGTAGAGAGTGAGTTATTTTGACTTTAAATATAGAAAGTAAAAATAGTACGATAGCTGGCAATAATAATAAGATAGATACATTGTAGTAATTATATAATTCTATACTAAGGCGATTATCTATAGATGTAAGTGGGTATTTAAGTGAAAATACGAGGTAAAATACTATGCACAAAATAAAAGGAATAATATTATCAATTACTAGTTTTTTTACATAATCAAATAATTTTAAATTAGTCAAATTACAAAGCAAAAGTAAACTTGATGACAGGGGAGAAGTTCTATCTCCAAAATATGCCCCAGAAAAAATTGCCCCACCTAATAGACCTAAGTTAATTCCAGCTGCTTTTCCTATTATAACAAGGGGTATTCCTACAGCGCTTACTGTTCCAAAAGAAGTTCCAATAAGCATAGATACTAAACTCGTAATCAAAAACGCGCACAATATAAATAAATTAGGATTTATATATTTTAAAGCGTAGTAAATAATACTAGAAATTACACCGGAGCTTAACCATGAGCTTATAAGCATACCTATTAAAATCAATATAATTATTATATCTAGTGATTTTTTAGTCTCAACCCAATAAAGCATTCCTATTTTTTTTAGTGAGTATCCTCTTTTTAAAGCGACAAATGTAAAAAATAAAAGAGATATACTAAGTCCGAATCCAAGGAATATATTATTTAATACACTAAATACAAGTATTAATAAAGTAAATAATATCCCTATAAAAATTAACATAAAATATACCTTCTTTCCAATTAATTTGATTTATTAAATTGTAGCACAGGAGAGTATACTTTAAATCATATTTAGTAATTATTCTAAATAAAACGTAAATGTAATATTACTTTAAAAAGTGTAGATAATATAT
>NZ_CABQXJ010000053.1:0-20887 GCF_902468165.1 uncultured Intestinibacter sp. | reverse complement strand
ATTTATATTAGTAATTTTCGAAAAAATACTTATCTTATAATAAGTCTGAAATAGGTTTTCTTTATTTTTTAGAAAATTACTAATATAAATTTTAATTAAAAAGAATCATTACCTAAGCTATATTTAATAATATTGTAATATAAAAATAGTATATAATTATAAAAAGAGAGGAGTGATTGTTATTAATAATTTAAATTATGTATTGTTGAGATTAGGAGTACTTTTATTAATATTAATAGGAATATTTATATTTGTTACATTGTCGATTGTAATTTTTGCAAAAAAATTTAATTGTGAGAAAAAAGTATTTAATGGAAGAATTTTTTCTTTTTTAGGCAACAGAAAAGAGTTTAAGGAAGGCATAAAGCCGAGCATAACAGATGGGGCATTGATTTATACAATATCATTAATAGCCCTTATATATATAGGTAGCTTTATGCAATTATACTGGGGAACTATAGGACTTATAGCTACTGAAGTTATGATTTTATTAATACCAGTACTTTACGCAATTTATATAAAAGCAGATATAAAAAATACTTTTAGTTTAAGAATGATAAAAATAAGATATATTTTAGGAAGTATTATAGTATGGTTTGGTGGATATTTAATAATAAATATAACGACACAAATCTTGCTTTCGTTATTTCCAGAAGGGGCAGATGTATTACAAGCTGTAAATAGCAGTGTTATGATGGATTCGTTTATCGCAAGTTTAGTTGTAGTTGCTTTAATTCCTGCAATATGTGAAGAAGTTTTATTTAGAGGTTTTTTACTTAGCTCATTTAAAGGGAAAAGTAAAAAGTCAAAAATTTGGGCTATTATAATAGTAGGAATATTATTTGGCATAATGCATCTAAACTTTATAAGAATAGTTCCAACAGCAATGCTAGGAATATTATTTGCATACTCTGCATTAGTAACACAATCAATTTGGACTAGTGTATTTATGCACTTCTTAAATAATGGATTTTCTGTATGTGTATTATACTTAAATGAAAATTATCTACATATACCACTAGATACACCAGTTAATTATACAATGCCACAACTATCATCAATAATAATGACAGTGTTAATAGGAGGGGCATTTATATATCTAGGAAGTTTATGCTTTAAAAATAAAAAAGATATTATAGAAGCTTAAAGTATATAATTAAAAAGGAAACTACAGTAAATAAACTGAGTTTCCTTTTTTTTAAACTTCTCTTAATTTTGATACAATTTCTTCTTCTGGTGTTACATATATAGTGTTATTTGTTTCATAAATAACCATTCCCGGTTTTGAACCGCTTGGTTTTTTAACATGTTTTTTCATAGTATAGTCTACAGGCACTTGTGAAGACATACGTCCTTTACTAAAGTATGCTGCTAGCATAGCTCCTTCAAGCAATGTATTATCTGGAACTTCAACTCCTGCACATTTTATAATAACGTGAGAACCTGGAATATTTTTTGTATGCATCCATATATCTTCAGGGTCTGCAATTCTTAAAGTAAGGTAGTCGTTTTGCTTGTTGTTTTTACCTACTAAAATTGTAAATCCATCAGATGATATAAATTTATTCGGCTTAGTAGTTAAATCCATTTCCTTTTTAGCCTTAAATTTACGAGGTGCTCTTGCATATCCAAGTTTTATTAATTCTTCTTTTATATCTTCTAAATCTTCAAGATTTTCACAGTTTTCAATACTTAAAAGGACGTTTTCTAAATATTCTATTTCGTCTTTACTTATAGCCATTTGCTCAGTAAGTTCTTTTTTAGCAGTTTTTAGCTTGTTGTATTTTTTAAAGTATTTTTGAGTATTTTCTGATGGCGTAAGGTTTTCATTTAATTCAATTGTCATCTTAGCCATGTTTTCATCATAGAAGTTGTCCACTTCTATGCTTTTCATACCTTTTTGTATCATATATATATATGCAGTTAGAAGTTCGCCTTTTACTTTATATATATCTGCATTATCAGCTTGTTTAAGTTCTTTTTGTTGTTTCTTTTGTTTATTATAAAGTCTATCTAATTTTATAGATATACTTTTTCTAAGGTCAGAAGTCTTTTGATGAACTCTATCTTTAAAATCTTTTGTGATGTAGTAGTCTTCTACTATTTTTGATATGCTTTCATCATGTATAAATTTAAATCCTTCATAGAAAGTTAGATCAATACAATTAAAGTCTACAACTTTATCTACTTTTTCATTTATTATCATACAAGGATTAAATTCGTTGTTTTTGACTTTAGTAAATATATCTGAGAATGTTCTGTATAAGTCAGCAAGTTCATCTCTAGATAAGTCTTCACCTTTAGCATCAAATTTTATATTTGATCTATAACATATTTCCTTTGCAACAGTAGGACTTATTCCTAAAAATTTGCTGTAAATTGCTTTAGAAATAGGCCCATCAAATTCTCTTAAAGTATTTATAAAAGATTTGATAGAACAACCTTTTACAGGGTCTATTTTATCTTGTGCAGGAGGAAGAGTATAAGTCATAGCAGGTAGAATTTGACGTGCTCTACTCACACTAGGCGGAACTCTTTTTATTGAATCTATTATAGTTGAATCTTTATCATGAGTTAGAATTATATTACTATGTCTACCCATTATTTCAACATATATATTTTTAGTACTTTTATCTTTTAATTCATCATAAGACTCAATACTTATTTTTATAATTCTTTCAAAACCAACTTGAGTTATATCAGTTATTATACCTCCTTGAAGATGTTTTCTAAGCAACATACAAAACATAGGTGCTTTTAGAGGATTTTCTTTATTATATTTATTAGCTATATAAACTCTAGGATTTGATGAACTAGAACTAAGAACAACTTTAAAATTTTCTCTGTTATTTCTTACATAAAGAAGTATTTCATCATTTTCTGGTTGATGAACTCTATCTATTTTACCACCAACTAATTTCGAATTTAATTCATGGGCGATTGAATTTACAACTAAACCATCTAATGCCATAGTTTCTCCTTTCATTGTTAGATAATATTCAGTTTTCTATACTACAATATATCTCAATCTATAATTATTATCTAAGTCTTTTTTAATTATGTTATTTACATAATAATTATATACATATGAATTGATATTTACTAGACTTGTTTTACTTATTTATTTAAATAAGATAAAATAAATATAGATATAAAGATAAAAAATCTAACTGCATATATACTTTAATTTGGAATTATATGAAAGCTTTAGATACTAAAAATTATAAATAAATTGATTATTATGTAGCATGATTGGAAAAAAATATAGATAGGATATTTAAATTTTTATTATTAATTTTATATTATCAAAGATGATTTAATTATTAAAAAAAGAATATATTAAATAAGAAGTTATATGTAAATATTGGCAAAGGACTAGATAAAATTTCCTAAATATTTATTTTTAAATAAAAATAAGGTATAATTATATGTTAGAAAATATCAAAGGGGAATTAAAATGAGATTTTGGAAATTACATGGAATAGGAAATGATTTTGTTGCAATAGATGGAAGAGAAGACAATATAGATAATAATGATTATGGAGATTATGCAAGACGTGCATGTCATAGAAAATTTTCTGTGGGGGCAGATGGTCTATTAGTAGTAAAAAACTCAGATATTGCAGATATTGAGATGGTATATTATAACTCTGATGGTTCTAGAGCTGCTATGTGTGGCAATGGGCTTAGATGTTTTGTAAAATTTGTTTATGATAATAAAATAATAGAAAAAGACGAGTTTGATGTATATACATTAGATGGCATTAAAAGAGTTAAATTAAATTTAAAAGATAACGAAATACAAACTATTAAAGTAAATATGGGCAAAGGAAGCTTTTTAGCTAAAGATGTTCCTGTAAATACAGAAATAGATAAATTTATAGAACAAAAAATAAACGTACTTGATAGAGAATATACAGTTTCATCAATACTTATGGGCGTTCCACATACAATTGTTTTTGTAGATGAGCTAAATATGGATGAAGTTTGTAAATATGGAGCAGAAATAGAAAATCACGAGATGTTTCCACAAAAAACTAATGTAAATTTTGTACAAATAATAGACGATAAAAATATATTAGTAAAAACTTTTGAAAGAGGATGTGGATATACATTTGGATGCGGAACAGGAATGACAGCCTCAGTAATGGTGAGTAACTATCTTGGAAAAGTAGGAAAAAGTGTAAATGTAACTTCTGAAGGAGGAAGTGTACAAATCGATTTAGAAGATGGATTTGCATATATGACAGGTCCAGCTGTGAAAATATGTGAAGGAAACTTGGAGGTATAATATGGCAATTAGTATGACCGGATTTGGAAGAGGAGAAGTAAAAAACGACAACTATCAATTTTTAGTAGAATGTAAAACTATTAACCATAGATATTGTGATATAAATATGCGTCTTCCAAGAAAAATCAACTTTTTAGAAGATAAAGCTAGAAATTTTATAAAAGATTTTGTAAAAAGAGGTAGAGTTGATTTATATGTAAAGCTTGACTTAATAGGCTCAGAGGATGTAAACTTAAAATTCGATGATAATTTAGCAGACCAATATATAAATATATTGCAAACTATTAGAGATAAATATACTTTAGCAGATGATATATCTGTTATGAATGTTGCAAAGTTTCCAGATATAATAAAAACTGAGGAAAAAGAAGAAGACGAAGATGAAATGTGGGCTATGTTCAAAGAAGCTTTAGAAATAGCTCTAGATAAACTAGTCGATATGAGACAACAAGAAGGTAAAAAATTAGAAGAAGATACTCTACAAAGATGTGATATATTATCTGGTTATATAAATGAAATAGAAAAATTGTCTGATACAGTAGTTGCTGATTATAGAGATAAATTAAATACAAGAATAAAAGAACTATTAGAAAATCCAAACGAAATAGACGAAAATAGAATGGCACAAGAAGTAGCTATATATGCAGATAAAAGTTCTATAACTGAGGAAATAGTTAGATTTAATTCTCATATAACTCAACTTAAAAATACAGTAGTAAAAGATGATTCAGTTGGTAGAAAAATGGATTTTCTTATCCAAGAAATGAACAGAGAAATAAATACTATGGGATCTAAATCTTCTGATATAAATATCACTAACTTAGTAGTTGAAGTTAAAAGTGAGCTTGAAAAAATCAGAGAGCAAATTCAAAATATAGAATAGTATTTACATAGCAAAATAGAAAGGGAGATATAATAATGATTAAGAAAAAAGGATTATTATTAGTTATTTCTGGTCCATCAGGAGCAGGCAAGGGAACTGTCTGCAAAGAACTATTAGAAAGAAATCCTGAGTTTAAACTTTCAGTATCAGCTACTACTAGAGCTCCTAGAGAAGGTGAAGTAGATGGAGAAAGTTATTTCTTCTTAACAAAAGAAAAATTCAGCGAGATGATAGGACAAGGTGGGTTTTTAGAATACGCACAAATTTATAGTAACTTCTATGGAACACCAAAAGGGCCTGTAATGAAGTACTTAGAAGAAGGTAGTGACGTTATTTTAGAAATCGAAATGCAAGGTGCTAGACAAGTAAAAGAAATGTACCCAGAAGCTGTACTTATATTTGTTTTACCTCCTTCGCTTGAAGAATTAAGAAATAGACTTACAACTAGAGGTACGGAAACTGAAGAGCAAGTAAACGAAAGACTTAGTACTTCTCTTGAAGAGATAAAACAAGTAAAAGATTATAACTACTTTATATTTAATGAAAATAATAAAACGACAGAATCTGCAAAAATTATAGAAGATATAATAGTTGCAGAAAAAAATAAAGCTAGCAGATATGAAAAAGCAATAATTAAAAAGTTTGAGGAGGAATTATAAAATGGTAAAACCATCAATAAACGACGTATTAGAAAAAATAAGTAACAGATATTATTTAGTTGGGACTGTAGCTAAGAGAGCTAGAGAAATAGTAGACGGTTCTGAATTATATGTAGAAAACAAACAAGGTGAAAATAAACCAGTTTGTTTAGCAACTGAAGAAGTAGCAGAAGGAAAAATAACTTACAGATTATTAACTCCAGAAGAAATAGAACAAAAAGAATTAGAACATCATTTAGAACAAGAAAAACAACAAAAAGAATTAGAACAAGACTAATTTCAAATAAATTTTAAAATCCCTATAGAATTAACAAGGAGAAAAGTATGCTAAAAGGAAAAACTGTTGTAATAGGAGTAAGTGGCGGAATTGCAGTATATAAAGTTTGTGATGTAGTAAGCAGATTAAAAAAATTAAATGCCAATGTACATGTTATTATGACAAAAGGTGCATGTGAATTTGTAGCTCCCCTTACTTTCCAAACAATGAGTCAAAATTATGTAGTGAGCGATATGTTCCAAGACCCAAAAACATGGGATGTAGAACATATATCACTTGCAAAAAGAGCTGATTTATTTTTAGTTGCTCCAGCAACTGCAAATGTAATTGGGAAAATAGCATGTGGAATTTGTGACGATATGCTTACAACTACAGTAGCTGCTACAAAAGCAAAGGTACTTATAGCTCCAGCTATGAATACTAATATGTATGAAAATCCAATCATACAAAGAAATATATCTACATTAAAAGAATATGGATATAATTTTGTTGAACCAGCAAGTGGTAGACTTGCTTGTGGGGATATTGGAAGTGGAAAACTTGCTTCACCAGAAGATATAGTTGAAGGTGTAGTAAATCTACTTAAATATGATCAAGATTTAATAGGTAAAAAAATAATGATAACTGCAGGCCCAACTATGGAAAGTTTAGACCCTGTAAGATATCTTACAAATAGATCAACTGGAAAAATGGGTTATGCTATAGCTAAAGTCGCAGCAGCTAGAGGTGCTGAAGTTACTTTAGTATCAGGTAAAACAGACATTAAACCACCATCAAATTTAAAGAAATTTATAAGTGTATCATCAGCAGAAGATATGTATCAAGCTGTTATATCTAATTTAGATGAAAATGATGCAGTTATAAAAAGTGCCGCTGTTGCAGACTATAAACCAAAAACATACAGCGATAATAAAATAAAGAAAAAAGATGGAGATTTAGTTATAGAACTAGATAGAAATAAGGATATTGCCTACGAAATCGGAAAAATTAAAAATGACAAGATATTAGTAGGATTTGCAGCAGAGACAAACGACATAATCGAAAATGCAAAAGCTAAGATTGCTAAAAAGAATATGGACTTTATAGTTGCAAATAACTTAAAAGAAAGTGGAGCTGGATTTGGAACTGATACAAACATCGTAAGTATCATAGAAAAAGACGGCAGCATGAAAGAATATCCTATGATGACTAAGGAAGAAGTTGCGTCAGTAATTTTAGATAAAATTAAAACTTTACTAGACAATAAGTCTTCTCTTTAAAAGGACTAATTAATTATATAAATTTTAATAGACTATAAAGAGGAAATCATATGATTTCCTCTTTTAGTAATGAAGATAAATGAAAGGAGTGCGAGAATAAAATGTATGTAAAAGTAATAGTTAAAAATAACAGTCAATATACAGACAACCTATTTACGTATAAAGTGCCAGAATTTTTACAAGATGAAATATGCTTGGGGCATAGAATTCTTGTACCCTTTGGAAAAGGAAACAAACCTATAGAAGCATATGTATTCAGAATAATGCATAACAATGATGAAAAAGTAGAGACAAAATATATCTATGATATTTTGGACGAAAGACCAATATTAAAAAGAGAAGATTTAGAGCTTATTCATTGGATGAAAAATAGATACTTATGCACATATATGGATTGTATAAATTTAATAATTCCTAAAGGATATAAACTAAATAATTATAAATTAATAACACTACACCCATCACTTAAAGGTATTGATGCATATGAATTATACGATTTAAGTGAACAGCTAAGTGATAACAAGAAATTTGTATTTCAAAAGGTTTTAGACAATAAAGGAAGTATAAAACTAGATAAATTAGTTGAAAAGAAAATAGAGTATTCTACACAAGTTGCAGAAGATGAAGAATTATACAACATAAA
The DNA here is from genome assembly GCF_902468165.1 of uncultured Intestinibacter sp. Taxonomy (NCBI): domain Bacteria; kingdom Bacillati; phylum Bacillota; class Clostridia; order Peptostreptococcales; family Peptostreptococcaceae; genus Intestinibacter; species uncultured Intestinibacter sp. Next base: position 12,875 of record NZ_CABQXJ010000053.1, on the reverse strand, counting down.
AGATAAAAAGACTTTAAAAAGAAAAGTTGCTGACAATTTAAATAGTCTTTTATATAAAATGAAAGAAGAATCACTAATAGATTTAAAATGGGAATACAAAAGCATAAAAAATGAAATAAAAATATGTTATGTGTCATTAAAAATGAATTATGTGGATATGATGTTTTATATAAAAGAAAATAAAATAAGACTTGGCGAAAAGCAAAAACAAATTTTAGAGTTCTTAAAAAATAACGAAGATGTAGAGATTAATGATTTAATTGAATTATTAAAAGCATCAAAATCTAGTATAAATTCTTTAAAAGAAAAAAACTTAGTTGAATTTAAATACGAAGATTTTTACAGAAAATCAAAATCAAACTTTAATTATCAAAATAAGGATGTAGTTTTAAACGAAGAACAAAATCATGCTATAGAAAAAATAACATCAGAGATGTTCAATCAAGAGAAAAAGCCTTATATGATACACGGGGTAACAGGAAGTGGAAAGACAGAAGTTTATATGGAAATTATAGATTATGCACTAAAGCAAGGTCTTGACAGTATAGTTTTAGTTCCAGAAATATCTTTAACACCACAGACTATAGCTAGATTTAAAAATAGATTTAAAGATATCGTAGGAGTATTTCACAGTAGACTATCTGAAGGTGAAAAACACGATGTATTTAGAGAAATAAAAAAGGGTAATATCAGGATTTTAATAGGAGCAAGATCTGCTATATTTGCACCATTTAATAGTTTAGGTGTAGTTATAGTAGATGAGTTTCATGAGAGCTCTTATAAATCAGATAAAAATCCAAAGTTCTCAACTCTAGAAGTAGGAAGATACTTAGTAAATAAAAGAGATATAACTTTAGTATTAGGTTCTGCTACACCATCTATAGAAGAGTACTACAGAGCGAAAAGTGGCGAATACGAGCTTATTGAGCTTAAAAAGAGAGCCAATAATAAACCTCTTCCAAAAATTGAAGTAGTAGATATGAAAGAAGAACTTAAATATGGAAATAGAAGCTTTTTAAGTAATAAATTGAAACTACAAATTGAAGAAGAAATAAAAAACAACAACCAAGTTATTTTATTTTTAAATAGAAGAGGGTATTCAAGTTTTGTTTCATGTAGAGAATGTGGATATGTCTTTAAATGTAAACACTGTGATATCTCACTTACCTACCACAAAAAACAAAATATAGGGAAATGCCATTATTGTGGGTATGAAGAAGTTATACCACAAAAATGTCCAGAGTGCGAAAGCAAATACGTAAAGGCATTTGGACTAGGTACAGAAAAAATCGAAGAAGAGATAAAACAAATATTTGAAGGTGTAAGAGTTTTAAGACTTGATAAAGATACTACTTCACAAAAACACGAACTTGAAAATATATTAAATAAATTCCAAAATAGAGAAGCTGATATACTTATAGGGACGCAGATGATAAGTAAGGGTCTTGACTTTAATCATGTAACATTAGTAGGAATATTATCGGCAGACATGATGTTAAATTTCCCAGATTTTAAGAGCTTTGAAAATACATTCCAACTTGTGACACAAGTTTCGGGAAGAGCAGGGCGTTCTGAAAAAGAAGGAAAAGTAATACTTCAAACTTATGACAGTCAAAGCAGTGTTATAAAGAGAATAGTCGACTATGACTTTGAAGGATTTTACGAAGATGAAATAAAAATTAGAAAACTATTTAATTATACACCATTTAATAATATGCTCAGTGTAGTTATAAGTGGAAAAAATGAACTTATGGTAAAGAAAAATATAACAACTCTTTATAACAATATAGTTTATTTACTAAAAGAGCGTGGAATACAAGATTTTGAATTTATTTTAGGTCCAAATCCATGTTCAATATCAAAAATAAATTCAAATTATAGATGGCAAATATTATTTAAAGATGATAATATTGAAATTAATTTATTAAAGGGTATAATAAAATATATATGTATAACTAAAAGAGATGTTGTATTCGACAAAGAGGTTAATATATCAATAGATATTAATCCAAATAGTATTTTATAATTTATAAAATTTAATGGAAAATGTAGGAGGAAGAAAAATGGCATTAAGACAAATAGTGAAAATAGGGGAACCTGTTTTAAGAAAAAAATCTAAAGTAGTTAAAGAGATAAATGATAGACTTATAGACTTATTAGATGATATGGCTGATACAATGTATGAAGCTGATGGTGTAGGTCTTGCGGCACCACAAGTAGGTATACTAAAAAGAGTAGTTGTAGTAGATATAGGAGATGGACTTATAGAACTTATAAATCCAGAGATAATAGAAGCAGAAGGTGAATACCTAGACAATGAAGGTTGCTTAAGTGTTCCTGGAGAAAGTGGAGATGTATTAAGACCATACAGAGTAAAAGTTAGAGCTTTAAATAGATTTGGTGAAACTATAGAAATTGAAGGGGAAGAATTATTAGCAAGAGCTTTCTGTCACGAAATAGATCACTTAGACGGAATATTATATGTAGATAAAGTAGTAAAATAGGAGTTGATTTATTTGAAAATATTATTTATGGGAACACCTGATATAGCTAGTGGGTGTTTACAAGAACTTATAGATAAAAAATACGATATAATAGGTGTAGTTACACAACCAGACAAACAGGTTGGTAGAGGTAAAAAAATAGTATTCTCACCTGTTAAACAAGTTGCAATAGAAAATAATTTACCAGTATATCAACCGGTAAAAGCAAAAGAAGAATCTTTTATAAAAGAAATAAAAGACTTAAATCCAGATGTTATAGTTGTAGTAGCATATGGTCAAATACTATCTAAAGAATTTTTAGAAATACCTAAACATGGATGTATAAACGTGCATGTATCATTATTACCAAAATATAGAGGAGCAGCTCCTATTAACTGGGTAATAATAAATGGAGAAGAAAAAACAGGTGTTTCAACTATGTTTATGGATGAAGGGCTTGATACAGGAGATGTAATTTTACAAAGTGAATTTGCTTTAGATGATGAAATTACAGCTGGTGAACTTCACGATAAAATGACAGTAGAAGGTGCAAAAGTGCTTTGCGAAACTTTAGACTTAATAAAAGAAGGAAAAGCACCGAGAACACCACAAAATCACGATGAGTTTTCTTATGCTCCAATAATGGATAAAAATTTAGGTCACGTTGACTTCTCAAAATCTGCTAAAGAAGTACACAATTTAGTAAGGGGAGTAAATCCATGGCCAAGTGCATATACTAACTATATGGACAAAAAAATGAAAGTTTGGAAGACTAAAGTGCTAGATGAAAAGAGCTCAAAAGAGCCTGGTACTATATTAAAAGTTGACCAAGATGGTATAAAAGTAGCTACTAAAGATAATGTTATCTTAATAAGTGAAATACAAATGCCAAACAAAAAAAGAATGGAAGTAAAAGAGTTTATAAAAGGAAATACTTTAGAAGTAGGAAGCGTACTTCAATAAAGCAAGGAGTGTTTAATTATGTACTATCCATATTATTATGATCCAACATACCTAATACTAATTCCCGCTATAATACTTACGATGTACGCTCAATTTAAAGTGAGTTCAACTACAAATAAGTATTTTAGGGTTAGAACACAAAGGGGATATACTGGAGAACAAACAGCAAGAGAAATTTTAAATGCAAATGGAATATACGATGTAAGAATTGAAATGACAAGAGGTACTTTAAGTGACCACTATGACCCTAGAAATAAAGTCTTAAGACTATCACAGGATGTATATAGAGGAACATCTATAACTTCTGTAGCTGTAGCAGCTCATGAATGTGGTCATGCAATTCAACATGCGAGAGGTTATGCACCACTTACTATAAGAGGGGCTATAGTTCCTGTTGTGAATTTTGCTTCAAGTGCATCTTGGATTTTAATAATGTTGGGGTTATTTATGACTTCTTCTACATCTCTTTTAAAAATAGGAATACTTTTATTTTCAGCTACAGTAGTATTCCAATTAATAACTTTACCAGTTGAATTTAATGCATCTCACAGAGCATTAATTCAAATAGAAAATTTAGGTATAGTTAGCCGTGATGAAAGAAGAGAAAGTAAAAGAGTGCTTGATGCAGCTGCATTAACTTATGTGGCAGCAGCAGCTACTGCATTACTTCAATTATTACGATTAATTACAATTGCGAATCAAAGAGATGATTAGCATTAATATATGGTAATATAATAAGGGAATGTTACTAAGTGGAATTTAAATATAAATTTGCTATGTAACACGCCCTTAATTTAATTAAGGAGAAAATTTTTATGAAATCAAGGAATTTAGCTTATAAGGTTTTATTTGACATCGAAAAAAATGAAAATTACTCAAATATGGCTATAAATAAGTACTTTAAAGATTGTGATTTAGATAGCAGAGATAGAGGTTTTGCGACAGAAATTATATATGGTGTTGTTGAAAATAAAATATATCTAGATTACATAATAGACAAGTTATCAAAAATAAAAAGCAATAAATTAAATCTAAAAGTAAAAATACTTCTTAGAATGGGGATATATCAAATACTATTCTTAGACAGTGTTTCTGATTATGCTGCAGTCAACGAAACTGTAAATTTAACAAAAAAACTAGACAATAGGTCTGCTGGATTTGTAAATGCAGTTTTAAGAAACGTTATAAGACAAAAAGAAGATATAGGCGAAGTTAAAATAAAAGATACTGTAGATAATTTATCAACTAAATATTCATATAACAAATGGATAGTTAGAAACTGGATAAGCAAATTTGGTAGAGAGTTTACAGAAGACTTATTAGAAGCAAATGCAGAAAGACCAAGTCTATACTTAAGAGTAAACACTTTAAAAACAAATAGAGATGAATTAATATCATTATTAGAAAAACAAGATGTACAATGTGAAAAAGTTCCTTTTATACAAGAAGCTATAAAAGTAAACAACCTTAAAAATATAGAAAACAACGAACTATACAAAAAAGGATTATTTACAGTACAAGATATAAGCTCTATGTTAGTCGGTAAAATATTAAATCCACAAAAAGATGCTAAAGTTTTAGATGTATGTAGTGCTCCAGGCGGAAAAACTACTCACATAGCGACTCTTATGGAAAATAGCGGACAAGTAGTATCAAGAGATATATTTGAGCACAAAATAAAACTAATACAAAACTCTGTAAATCGTTTAGGACTTAAAAACGTAGATGTAGAATTATTTGATGCTCTTAGCTTAGATAAAGAAAGCATCGATAAATTTGACTATGTTCTTGCAGATGTTCCTTGTTCAGGTCTTGGAATAATAAGACGTAAACCAGAAATAAAATATAAAGAAAAAGAAGAAATAAAAGATCTTCCTAAACTTCAAAAACAAATACTTCAAAATGCAGCTAAGTATGTAAAAGTAGGCGGAACTTTAATTTATAGTACTTGTACAGTACAAGATGATGAAAATATAGAAGTAGTTGAGAATTTCTTACAAAGCAACAAGAGATTCCAATTTGAAAAGATTGAAAATATAAATATAGATTTAGAAAATGAAGATAAAGGATATCTAAAAATTTATCCAAACATACACGGTATGGATGGATTCTTTATAGCTAAATTAAAAAGAGTAAGGTAGGTAGCATCATGGAAAATAAAAAAATAGCTCTAAAAAACTTTACTGAAGAAGAATTAAAAGAATTTATGAAAGAAATTGGAGAAAAACCATTTAGAGGGACTCAAATTTATTCATGGATATACAAAGGTGCAAAAACTTTTGACGATATGAAAAATATTCCTAAATCTCTTAGAGAGAAGTTAGAAAAAGTTTCTTATATAGGTAACTTAGATATTGAATTAGTGTTAAAATCTAAAGTAGATAAGACAAAAAAATACTTATTTCTACTAAACGATGGAAACATAATCGAGTCAGTAATGATGGAATATGAAGATAGAGTTACAGCATGTATATCAAACCAAGTAGGATGTAGAATGGGATGTAGATTCTGTGCATCTACAATGGATGGACTTATTAGAAATTTAGAACCATGGGAGATTTTAGATCAAATAATAAAAATCCAAGAAGATACAGGAAAAAGAGTATCAAACTTAGTCCTTATGGGAAGTGGAGAACCGCTTGATAACTTTGAAAATACTAAGCAATTTTTAAAAGTTGTAAATGATAAAAATGGTCTTAACATAGGATATAGACATATAACACTGTCTACTTGTGGAGTAATACCAAAAATGTATGAATTGGCGGATTTAAATATACCTATTAATTTAGCATTATCTCTGCATTCACCTTTTGACGATAAAAGGGCAGAAATAATGCCAGTGGCTAAAGCTTATAAAGTAAAAGACTTAATAAAAGCGTGCCAAAACTACATTGATAAAACTAATAGAAGAGTAACATTTGAATACTCTTTAATAAAAGGAGTAAATGATTCAAAGGCAGAATCTGATGAAATAAGTAAACTATTAAAAGGTATGTTATGTCATGTAAATTTAATTCCTATAAATAAAGTTGAGGAAAGAGATTTCGAAAGACCAGATAAAACTTATATTTATAAATTTAGAGATGCCTTAGAAAAAAATAATATACCAACTACTGTAAGAAATTCCATGGGTTCTGATATTGGTGGAGCATGTGGACAATTGAGAAGAAAACACAAGTAGGAGAAGGGGGTAACAATATGATTTTTAGTTTAGCGTCTGATATAGGCAAAGTTAGAAAAAATAACGAAGATTTTGTAGATGCAAAAATCATATGTAAAGATGATGAAACAAAAATAGGCATATTTGCCTTGGCTGACGGCATGGGAGGTCACAATAAAGGTGAAGTCGCTAGTCTAATGGCTGTAAATGGCATTATTGAATTTTTATCTGAAAGTTTATCTCAATCAGGAAATATAAAAATAGACTATTTTGATGACATTATAAAACAAGCATACAATCAAGTAAATTATAGCATACTTGAAAAATCCAAAGAAGATGAATCATTTAATGGTATGGGGACGACTCTTGTCACTGTAGTAATATATAACGATGATATGTATGTAGCCAATGTCGGTGATAGCAGATGTTATATAATGAGAGATGAAGAGCTAAAACGAATAACAATAGATCACTCTGTAGTAGAAGATTTAGTAAGGATGAATATTATATCAGAAGAAGAAGCTATGACACATCCAATAAGAAACCATATAACTAGAGCTATGGGAACAGATGAAATGGTTATAGTAGATATATTTAGAAAAAAGCTAAAGCCTCATGATAAAATTTTAATGGCTACAGATGGACTTACAGGATATGTTTTAGATGAAAAGATAGAAGAGATTTTGACAAGTGATGATAATATAAATGTAATAACTAATAACTTAATAGAATTTGCAAATGATGTATCTGGCAAAGATAATACATCTGTTATATTAATTGAGCAAAGTTAGGACGGTGATAATGTGGAACAAACAATTTTAGGTAATAGATATCAAATTATTAAGAAAATTGGCGATGGGGGAATGGCTTTTGTATATCAAGCAAAAGATAAGCTTTTAAATAGAATTGTAGCTGTTAAAGTTTTGAGGCCAGAGTTTGTCGATGATAAGGACTTTTTAGCGAAATTTAAAAGAGAAGCAGAAGCCGTTGCTAATATAACACATCCTAATATAGTGAATGTATATGATGTAGGTCAAGAGGGGAAAGTTCACTATATAGTAATGGAATATGTAGATGGACAAAATCTAAAAGAAATAATAAAAAACGAAGGTGTTTTAGATGAATATACTGCTCTTGATATTACAAAGCAAATAGCTCAAGCACTGAGCGCTGCTCATAAAAAGGGCGTAATTCATAGAGATATAAAACCTCATAATATATTGATTTCTAATGAAGATAGACAAGTTAAAGTTGCGGACTTTGGTATAGCTAAAGCTGTTTCAAATTCAACAATTACTAATATAGGAAGTATAATTGGTTCTGTGCATTATTTCTCACCAGAACAAGCAAAAGGTCAGCCAGTTGCTAATAATGCAGACTTATACTCTCTAGGTATAGTATTGTATGAGATGTTAATCGGAAGAGTACCATTTAGAGGTGATAGTCCAATTTCAATTGCACTTCAACATATAAATGAAGAAATTGAATTTACACAAGAAGAAAAGACTAAAATACCTCACAGCATAAGAACTTTAATAAGCAAGATGACTGAAAAATCTCCTGAAGATAGATACCAAAGTGCAGAAGAAGTAATAGAAGATATAGATTACATAGAAAAAAATATAGATTTAGATTTTATAAAAGAGTACGACAATTATGTGACTCAAAAAATAGATCAAGATAAATTACTTGCAAAATCTAAAAGATATAACACAAATAGAAACTATTATGAAGAAGATTTAGAAGACTATTCAGATGAATACGAAGATGAAGAAGATTATTACGAAGAGCAAAAGCCAGTAAGAAAAAGTAATAAAAATAATGTAAGCAAGAAAGCTAAAAAGAAAAAACGCAACAACACTAAAAAAATAATAATAGGAGTTATAGCTTTAGCAGTTGTTGTAGTAGCGTTATTTGGAGGTAAGCTAGCTATAAATGCTTTCCTTAATAACAATACAAGTAGCAACGGTCAAGTAGAATCTTTTGATGTGCCTAATTTTGTTGGAATATCAATTGATGATGCTAATAAGCAAGCAGCTAAATTAGGATTAAACATACAAACTACAGAAGAATACAATACAGAGGTTAAGGCTGGATATATAATATCTCAAAGTCCACAAATGGGAAAAGTACAAACTGGAGATACTATAAATGTAGTTGTAAGTTTAGGTGGAAAGGCTGCAACTGTACCAAATTGTGTAGGTATGTCATATGAAAAAGCTAAAAAACTTATAGAATCAAATAATTTAAAAGTTGGTTCTAGAAGTTATGAATACAGCGATTCGTATGAAGAAGGAGTTGTAATTTGGCAAAATCCTTCCTCTGGAACAAATGGCGTAATGCAAAATACAACAGTTGATTTAGTTATAAGTAAAGGTAAAAAACCAGAAGATAATACAACTAAACCAGACGACAATAATCAAAATAACTCAGGAGATAACAATAATTCAGATAACTCAGGAGATAATAATGACAGTAATACAGATAATCCAGGAGATAATAATAACCCAAATAACCCAGGAGATAGTGGTAATACTGACAATAATGGTAGTAGTGGGAATACTGAATCTCAACAAAATGCTAGTATAAGAAAAGGTGATTATTGGGTTTAGGAGTATTTAAACCAAATAATTAAAAATTTTAGGAGGGCTTTAATGATAGAAGGTAGGATAATAAAAGGTATTGGAGGCTTTTATTACGTAGATACAGATAATGGTCTGTATGAATGTAGAGCTAGAGGAATTTTTAGAAAAAATAAAATAACGCCTTTAGTTGGAGATTTTGTAAAAATAAGTGTAGTAGATGAAGAAAATAAAAAAGGTGTAGTAGAAGAAATAGCAGAGAGAGAAACAGAACTTGTTAGACCTCCTATTGCTAATGTAAATAAGGCATTAATAGTATTTGCTGTTAAAAATCCAACGCCTCATTTATCTTTATTAGATAGATTTATAGTTCTTGCAGAGAGAGAAAATTTAGAAATTGTAATAATACTTACAAAAATAGATTTAGATGATGACAATACTTTTGAAAAAATAAAAAATATCTATGAACCTTGTGGATATAAGGTTATAGGGGTTAGTAATTTAGAAAAGAAAAATATCGACAAAGTAAAAGAAGAATTAAAAGACAATACAGTTGTTTTTGCAGGACCATCAGGAGTAGGAAAATCTAGTTTATTAAACGAAATAGATAAGAACTTTAAGCTAAAAACTGGTGATGTCAGTGATAAGATAAAAAGAGGTAAACATACAACAAGACATGCTGAATTATTTGAATTAGAGTTTGGTGGTATGGTTGCAGATACTCCAGGGTTCAGTTCTTTAACACTTGACGATATAGAAGATGTAGACTTAAAAGACTATTTTATCGAATTTGACAATTACGATGATTGTAAATTTGGATCAAGATGTATACATCAGAATGAACCAAATTGTGCAGTTAAAGAAGCTGTCGAAAATGGAGAAATACCAAAAGAAAGATATGAAAGTTATATACAATTATTAAATGAAATTAGACAAGGGAAGAGGAGATATTAGATATGATTAAATTAGCACCATCGATTTTATCAGCGGATTTTGCAAGGTTACTAGAAGACGTAAAAAAAGTAGAGAAAGCAGGGTGTGAATATCTACATATAGATGTTATGGATGGGCATTTTGTGCCAAATATAACTTTAGGACCGGCTATAGTTAAATCGCTAAGAAAAGATGTCAACATGGTATTTGATGCACATCTTATGATAGAAAATCCAGACAACTATATAAAAGAATTTGCAGATGCTGGATGTGATATAATAGTAGTTCATCAAGAAGCGTGTACACATCTTCACAGAACTATTCAAAATATAAAATCACATGGAGTAAAAGCGGGAGTTGCTTTAAATCCTGCTACACCGATAGAAACTATAAAATACGTATTAGAAGATGTAGATATGGTACTTTTAATGTCTGTAAATCCAGGATTTGGTGGACAATCATATATACCAGTAGTAACAAAAAAGATAAAAGAATTAAGAGCATTAATTGATGAAATGGGACTTGATATAGATATAGAAGTAGATGGAGGAGTTAAGCCATCAAATATATCTGAAGTTGTAAATGCTGGTGCTAATGTAATCGTAGCTGGTTCTGCTATATTTAATGCAGGTGATATAGACGAAGCTGTTAAATCACTTAGAGAAAATGCTAGTAAGTAGGGTGATTAAAAGTGAAAGTTTGTATAGTATTAAATGGAAGTATCAACGACTACAATAAAACAAAAAATATAATTAAAAATCAAAACTACGATTATATTATAGGTGCAGATGGTGGATGTAATCACTTATACAAAATGGATATACTACCGAATTATGTTATAGGTGATTTGGATTCTATTAATGATAAATTAATAAAATATTATGAAGATAAAAATATAATATTTAAAAAGTTTCCAACTCATAAAGATGAAACAGACGCAGAAATATGCATATATTTAGCAAAAACATTAAATGCTACAGAAATACATTTTATTGGAGCTTTAGGCGGTCGTATAGACCATGCATTATCTAACATAGGGCTTATGTATTATGTATTAGAAATGGATATTGAACCTAAAATATTGACTAGTGAAGAAGAGATGTTTATTATACACAATAATACAAAAGTCATAAAAGGAAAAAAAGGGGATACACTTTCTATATTAGCGCTTAAGCAAGATGCTATTAATGTAACTTTAGAAAAATTAGAATATCCTCTAAAAAAAGCTAGGGTTTCATATTTATCACCACTAGGGATTTCAAATGTTATGTTAGAAGATGAATGTAATATAACAGTAGAAGATGGATATTTATTAGTTATAAGAAATTTAAATGTATAGAGATAAAATAAAGGTCAGTTTAAAATAAACTGACCTTTATTTATTTGAATTTATAACTTTATCTACTAGTGGTATATCTGCAGGGGCCCAAACAAGTGATTTTAAATTTTCTTTTTTTAGATAAATCAACTTAGAATGTTCATCTGCTATAGGTTCTCCTTCTACTAAAATACATTTTAGTGCAGTTAAACTCACTATGATATTTTCATATTCATGTATATTTTTACCGATGATTTCAGTAGCTTTAACTGAGCATTTTAATTCTTCTTTTATTTCGCGCTCGATAGCCTCATGCTCACTTTCACCTTTTTCAATTTTACCTCCAGGAAACTCCCACATATTAGGAAGAACCATTATAGGGGATCTAAGGGCACATAATATTTCATTGTTTTCATTTTCAATAACTGCTGCTACGACTTCTACTAATTTTTTATCCATAATCCACCTCCATAAATAAGATAACATATAATAAATAAAACTTCTATGGTAGTAATATACAAAATCTTTGTTATAATATATAAATATACATAAATTAGAAAGAAGGGGTAGAAGTGATTAAAGCAGGTCTTGTGGTAGAAGGAGGCGGTATGAGAGGTGTTTATGCCGCTGGAGTACTTGATTTTTTTATGGAAAAAGACTTATATTGTACAAATAATTATGGCGTTTCTGCAGGAGCATGCCATCTTTGCAGTTATTTATCAAAACAAAATAAAAGAGCATTTCGTGTAAATGTCAATTATTTACAAGATAAAAGATACTGTAGTGTTAGAAGTTTAATAAAAACTGGCGATTTATTTGGGGCAGAGATGCTTTATGATATAATACCGAATCAATTGGATTTATTTGATTATGACGCATTTAAAAACAATAATGCTAATTTTTATAGTGTAATCACAAATATAAATACAGGTAAACCTGAATATATAAAAATAAACGACTTAAAAAATGATATTATCTATATTAGAGCTTCAAGTTCACTTCCTTTTTTAGCTCAAAATGTAAAAATTAAAGATGATTATTACCTAGATGGAGGTATATCAGATTCTATTCCAATCAAAAAATCAATAGATGATGGAAATAAAAAGAACGTAGTAATATTAACTAGAGACAAAACATATAGAAAATCAAAAACATCATTGATACCATTTATGAAGATTAAATATAAAAAATATCCTAATTTAATAAATAGTATGGCAAATAGATATATAGTATATAATCAGACTTTAGATTTTATTGAAGAATTAGAAAAATCCCAAGATGTATTTGTAATAAGACCTAAAAATCCAGTAAAGATAGGCAGAACAGAGAAAAATAAAGAAAAATTAGAAGCTCTTTATAATGAAGGATATAATGATGCAAAAGATTGTTATGAAGAATTAATAAAATATTTAAATATATAAAGAAGTTGTAGCATA